>NZ_JAJFZH010000020.1:0-95451 GCF_020733145.1 Chryseobacterium sp. X308 | reverse complement strand
TATATAGTGAATATAATGATGATATATTTTTTAATTTAACTAAAATTAGCAAAAATTTTGTAATTATATATTTTTTTTATTTAATTTTATGGAAACTAAATTATGCGTTATAATTTGCTTGAAAAAGTTATTATTAATATCTTGTTAGGTAGTTTTTATGTGTTAGAAACTGATGTTGCTTTTTCACTTTAGAAACTTATTATTATTTAATTTACTATGCGAACATTAAAGCTTAACCAATTTTCGAAAGTATTGCTAAGCACCCTGATATATCTTTTATTTTCCAACTTGTTTTATTCTCAGACATACACCCCTCAATATATAGATAGTATGCTGATCAAGGTAAATGAGAATTTAAGAGTAAGTGGCAGAAAAAAAGAATTGATTAATCTTAATACGAAATTTTATAATATTAGTAAAAAACAGGATTATAAAAAAGGAGTGGTCCTTTCATACATTAATTTGGGTAATATGTATGCAACGGTCGGGATGTATGAAAAAGCCTTCCAGTACTTTCAGTTGGCTGAAGAAAACCTTGAAGGGATGGAAGATTATTATCTCTATACAAGATTATATCAGGAGTATGGCCAGGCTAATTTTGTAATAGGTCTTTATAAAAAAGCCATTAAGTATAATTCCAGGTCAATTTATTATGGTAAACAAATAAAGGATAAGCATGATCGGGAAATTTTATCTGTTGTTTATGCAAACAGAGCTGACTTTTTAAGAGAAACAAATTCGATTGATTCCTCATTAATCTATCTGCACAAAGCTTTAGATGTAAAACCTACACCGGTTATCAATTCCACGATTGCTAATCACTATCTGCTTTTTGGTAAAAATAAGGATTCGGCACAGGTATATTTTAACAGGGCTTTTTCCCTTTTAGAAAAAAAAGATTACTGGGATTCCCAGAGAGCTCTTACTTATTTTTATTATGGGAATTTTTTATTTGAAGAGCAGGATTATACTCCGGCATTAGACTACTATATCAAATCAGTAGAAATACTCAAAAAGACCCAAAGAATCTATCAGGTTCCCGTATTGTATCAAGCTATTGCCAAGACCTATAAAAAGCTAAACAATAGCTCAAAAGAGAAAGATTATCTGGAAAAATATGCTAAATTAAACGATAGTCTGGAAAAGGTATGGGATGAATCAATCAACACTTCTGTTGATAAAATGGTTCAGGAAAAGGAGAAAACTGATATCGAAAAAAAGCATTCAACCATCATATATAATGTAGTCGTTTTTGTATTATTGGGTGTTATTGTACTTGTATATTGGGTTTATCAGAAAAGAATTACTAAAAAGCGTAAAATAATAGAGGAGAAAGAATTAGAAACGGAATCTCTAATGAAGAAAATGTCTGCTAATGATGAAAGGCTGGTGTCTTTAGCAAAGAAAAATGATCCTTTATTTTTTAATGAATATCAAAGTGCTAATCCTGAATTAGTTGAAAAGCTTTTTGAGATTAATCCAAAGCTGTCAGCAAATGAACTTTCTTTCTGTGCAATGATACAACTGGGCTTTTCCTCTAAGGAAATTGCGCAATATGCATTTATGCAGCACAGATCGGTACAAACAAAGAAAAACAGGTTAAGGAAAAAATTAAATATTCCATCCGATGTGGATCTTTATTTTTTCTTGCAAAATTTAAATTCCAAATAATAGTTCAATCGCATGGCACGCGTACTTGTACGCGTGTTTTTTGTAAAAAAATAAAGGCTGTCTTGAGAGACGGCCTTTATTTGGTTATATCGGAAATGCGGAGTCTTAAGTGTGAAAAGGAAAGAATCGCCGGCTCATACAGAGGGTTGGTTAACGTTCCAAATCCATATTTACAAAAGATAAATGGTAACCCATTGGATGTTGCAGAATCATAATCAGTTTGGGTATCTCCAATATATATGGTGTCTTCAGCAGATAACTGATTTCTTTCCATAAGAAGCTGTATGTTTTCAGATTTGTTTTTTCGGGTTCTTCCGTGGGATTCATAATCAAGAAACAGATCACTGAATTGATAATAATCTAAAAAAGATTCAATATACCCATCCTGGCAGTTGCTTACGATGAAAAGAGAATAGGTATTAGCCAGATTCTTTAAAGTCTCTTCCACACCATCATATAAAATTCCACCTTCTAAGTGTAGTATTTTATTTTCTTCGCCTACAATTTCAGAAAGGAGTTCCTGAACCTGCAGGTCTGAAATGCCGGGAATAATATCTTTTACAATGTCATGAGCTAATAATCCCATATACTGATTCATGTCTCCAGGTTTCAGTTCTTTTTGGATCAACTGATGTTTACCCAATACTTTATTCCATATTTTGATAATCGTAGCTCTGGAATCCCATAATGTTCCATCCAGATCGAAGATTAAGTTCTTTGTTTTCAACATGATAATTGTTGGTTTAATTTAAATACATAACGGTTAAACATTACAAAATCATGCTCAGTTGTACTCTTTTTCTTGCTTCATCCACTTCCGTTACCTTTACACGAACATGCTGATGAAGTTTTACCACTTCATTCACATCTGATACAAAGCCATCTTTAAGCTGCGAAATATGAACCAGCCCGCTTTCTTTGATTCCAAGATCTACGAAACATCCAAAAGCGGTAATATTATTGACAATTCCTGGAAGAATCATTCCTGCTTTTAAATCTTTGATGCTTTTAACATTCGGATCGAATTCAAATACTTTTGCTGCTTTTCTTGGATCCAGTCCCGGCTTCTCAAGTTCTTTTAAAATATCTTTAATTCCTAAAATTCCGATTTCTCCTGTTGTATAGTTTTCCGGTTTTATCAGAGCTATTTTTTCTTTATTGGCAATCAGCTCAGTGGTTTTAATACCCAAATCTTTTGCCATTTTCTCTACAATTCCATACGCTTCCGGATGTACTGCAGAGTTATCCAATGGGTTTTTGGCATTGGTGATTCTCACGAAAGCGGCGGCTTGCTGGAAAGCTTTTTCTCCAAGTCTTGGAACTTTTTTAAGCTGTTTCCTGTCTTCAAATGCTCCGTTCTCAGTACGGTAATTCACAATGTTTTCTGCCATTTTCTCTCCGATTCCGGAAACATAGCTTAATAGAGACTTACTGGCGGTATTTAAATTAATTCCCACAGAATTTACACATTTCATGACAGTAGAATCCAGCTCATTTTTAAGTTGGGTCTGGTCCACATCGTGCTGATATTGCCCAACGCCTATAGATTTTGCATCAATTTTCACCAATTCAGCCAGCGGATCAGAAAGTCTTCTTCCGATAGAAACAGCTCCACGTACTGTTACATCATGCGAAGGAAACTCATCTCTTGCAATTTTACTTGCAGAATACACGGATGCTCCGGCTTCAGAAACCACAAAAACCTGCAAAGGCTTATCAAAAGCGATCTTTTTAATGAAAAATTCTGTTTCGCGGCTTGCTGTTCCGTTACCAATAGAAATAGCTTCAATATTATAGGCATTTACCATAGAACGGATTTTTTTCATAGCCATTCCGCTTTCATTCTGCGGAGCGTGAGGGTAGAGGGTTTCGTTATGCAGTAAATCTCCCTTCTCATCCAGGCACACAACTTTGCATCCGCTTCGGTATCCGGGATCTATTGCCAGAATTCTCTTTTCTCCCAAAGGTGGAGCAAGAAGCAGCTGGCTTAAATTCTCAGAGAAAATTTCAATCGCTTTTTTGTCTGCTTTTTCTTTGGCTTCCTGTAATGTCTCATTTGAAATAGCGGGTTCCAGAAGCCTTTTATAACTGTCTTTTATGGCCAGTGCAATCTGGTCCGAACTTTCATTGTTGGATTTAATGACTGCTTTTTCAATAAAACCGATTGCTTCTTCTTTATCTACAGCTACATTTGTTTTTACAAAATCTTCCGCTTCTGCTCTCAACATTGCCAGAAGTCTGTGGGAAGGAGTTCTGCCAAGACTTTCTTCCCATTCAAAATATTGGGAGAATTTCTGCGCATCCTCTTCATCTTTTTTGGCTTTTACAACTTTAGAAGTGATAACAGCCTTACGCTGAAATAATCTGCGGAGATTTTTACGGACATACATATTTTCATTGATCCATTCTGCCATGATGTCTCTTGCTCCCTGCAATGCTTCTTCTTCAGAATTTACTTCATTATTAAGATATTTTGAAGCCAGAAAATGAATATCATTACTTTTCTGACTCATAATAATTTTAGCTAAAGGTTCCAGTCCTCTTTCCTTGGCTGTGTCAGCTTTGGTTTTCTTACGCTTTTTGAAAGGCAGGTAAAGGTCTTCCAGCTCCTGGATATCAAAGCTTTCTTCTATTCTCTTCTGAAGTTCAGGCGTTAATGAATTCTGTTCTTCTATCGATTTTACAATAGATTCTTTTCTTTTAACAATGTCCTCAAACTGCCTGCTGATTTTTGAAATCTGTTCAATCTGTGTTTCATCAAGGTTTCCGGTCTTATCTTTTCGGTAACGCGAAATAAAAGGAATGGTGCAGTCTTCTGCTAATAATTGTAAAGTATTGTTGATGCTCTTTTCAGAAATGCTGAGCTGTCTCTGGATAAATTCTACGGTCGTCATTGTTCTGTTTTCGGATAGCTAAAATAGGGTTTTGGAATGAGAAAGATGACATACAGATAGAAAAAAGCCCGATTACATTGTATAATAATCGGACAGTATGATTAATTTAAATGAATTAAGGCAGCACTTCATTATAATAAAGCGGGGTCTCATTAGTTTTATCATACCCCATGATAATGATTCTGTATTTCTTTGCATCGTCGTTATTGTAGAACTGTACAGGTGTTGATTCCTGAGTCTGAGCTTCCTGATTGGGGCTCCAGTAGAGAACGCTCCGGGTGTCTTGTGAGATCTTTCTAAAAGCTTCATTGTCATACACCGGACTCTCGAACGGAACTTCTTTGTCATATCCGGAGAGGCTGATTTGCCTTAATTGTGATGGCTGGTTTCTGTCTATTGTCTTGCCAGAGGAACTGCCCCGGCGGGTATAAATGGCTATGGCTCCATTGCCACCTCCGGGTGCTCCCGCAAAAAATCCTTTGATAACCTTTACCAGGGCAATCTCTGAGGAAGACATATTGCTTACCTGGCCCGGCGAAACAGGCATTTCATCTAGATAAATTTGGGTTGGCTCATTATACAGATATGGAATATAAGTTCCGTTTTTAGAATCGATCCTTAAACTGGAAACCCTCCCTTGCAGCCATTGCATAATACCGGTTGAGGTAACAGCTTTCGGATCATTAATAAAATCAAAAACTTCCTCACGGGCACTTCTGAACAGCGGGCTGCTCAATTCATTATTTAATTTTTTAGTCTTGCTTCTTATTTCTCCCCTTAACTTTATTTCTTCAATGTTTGTTACTTTCTCATTGATCATTTTATGGGTGTTGAGTGCTATAAATGACCGTGTGATCTCTTCTGATGGTGGATCATCATTAGAGCGCTGTGTGAGCTGACAAGAAGTAAGGGGAAGGCTCTTTTGATAAGGAATAAAGTCGAAATTCGGCTGGAAATAAACAGAATAATTATGATCAGGCTCTTTAGACTCTGAATTAAGCTTATATGAAAATTTCATTGAATCTTCAAAAATTAAATTGTTGAGGATAAAAAATCCGCTTTGATCTGATTTGATTTGAAAAATCTTAGATCCTGATTCAGAATCAAAAATTAAATTTAAATCTGTGTCGGGAGCTGGTTTCCCCTGAATATTTATTTTTCCTTTGTAAGAAAGATAATTTTCAGGCTGATATTTGATTGTTGGAAAATAGCCTGAAATAATTGATTTCCAGTCAAAACGTTTCCATTTCTCTGAAATCAAAAGAGCATCCAGTGCTTCTATATTGCGGTTTTTTGTAAAATACTGAGCCGGGCTTGCTATATTTGAAGTAATATCTCCGGTTAGCCATAATGAACTTAATAAGCTATGATCTTCTTCGGTGCTTTTCGTATTAGCGTCAATTATCAAAACAGTATAGTTGGAATAATCCGGATCTTTAGGAATAGCAAATGAATTTTTTCCACGGGAGGAGTTGCTGAATAAAAGAGATTGTAATTGTGGTTGTTTGATTTGTAATATTTGTGGCTGTACGAAAGACAACCTGCTGGCAATTACATTCTCCTTATCGTCAAAAACAGTGAGCTGCAAGATACCATTGACGAGCTGATTGTTGGGAATAGAATATTCGGTCTCGTTGATAATTTTATTTACCTGAGCCTTATAAACAAGCTGGTTGTTTATCGTTCCTAAGATTTTGTAATACTGGGAATCTTGAGAAGTATTTTTTGTCTGTAAAGTATATTTTACATGATCCTTATCGTTGGTTACCCGTAAATATATTCCTGATGAAGATACTTCAGGTAAGGCGACATTTTGTTTCTGACCTTGCTTATCCTGAATGACAAGCTGATATTTTTTACCACTTTTTGGAGTAAGGCTGAATAGGCCTACATTTTGATCAAACCCCTTAAATGTCACAATTTTTAAATCAGGATTTTCAGAATCTACTACATATCCGTCCCAATCGAGGGGAGCTGTTCCTGCAGATTGTAAACGTACAGCCAGTTTCGTATTGATTCCGTCTATAAGATGCCCGCTTTCGGGGTGTATTGAAGCGGTCCAGCTGGATGCTGGATTGAGTATTAATTTTTCAGGTGAGGCAGGATTATAGATTGCAATAGGTTTTATAAATTGGAAATCCTCATTAAAATTAGCCATCCAGGCTGTGTAAGCTCTGATGTAATAAACGTCTTCCTTTAGAGAAGCGGGCAGAGAAATGCTTCCGCTTCCTTCTCCGTCAATTAAAGGAACCAGTTTTTTACTGATCAGTTTTTTATTCCGGTCATAGAGTTCTACAAATAGTGTAGTAGAAATAGCTGATGTATTGTATCCATCAAATACGTAAGATTTAAACCATACATTTTCACCTGCAACAAAGCTGTTTTTATCTAATAGCAGATGTATTTTTTCCTGATGATATTTTTGTTCAAATGCTTTTATTGCCTGTTCAGCTTTTGTTTGGGCATTAAGGCATAGTGTAGTGCTTAAAGCAAGTAGAAGTATTAGTTTTTTTGACATTTCATGTAAAGATTTGTGTTTTTACAAAAGATAAAAATACATATTTTACCCATAAATAAAATAATATAACTTGGTTTTTATTCCTATTAAATATAAATGGTTGTTGATCAGGATAAAAAGTGATTATAACAATGGATTTAAAGTGCAGTTTAACATGATTAATGCGAAAAAAAGGTGAAAAAATGATACTTACAGACAATAAAAAAAGTAAAAACATTTTTTTCTTGATGTATGTTAAGGCTCCTCCAAATAGGTTTTTCTATTTTTGTACCCGAAAACAACAAAATTCAAACTTTTTTAAACAGTTCAATATGAAAAAAATTAGCGTAATTGCATTAGTTGGAGTAGGATTGCTTTTGGCATCATGTGATAAAGGAAAAACAGCAGAGTCTGCAGCAACAGCTCAGGAACAGACAGTAGCTGAAAGCAAAGGAGAAACACTGGCAGTAGACACAGCAGCTTCAGTAGTAAACTGGAAAGCATTCCACAAGGGAGGTATGGCGCCTCGTTGGGGAACACTTACTGTAAAATCAGGAGATATCAGTGTTGATGCAGGTCAGGTTGCTGCAGGAAACTTTATTATTGACATGAATTCTATCAAAGTAGATCCGGCTTCAGTAACAGAGAAAGATAAAAAACCGGCAGACCTTGAAGCTCACCTTAAAAACCCTGATTTCTTTGATGTAGCGAAAAACCCTACTTCAGATTTCAAAATTACCAGTGTTACAGATTTGAAAGAAGCACCAAAAGATGCAGTAGCAGGAGCTAATAAAACAGTAAGCGGAAATCTTACATTATCAGGAAAAACAATGAATGTTACTTTCCCTGCTAAAGTAGATGTGACTGAAAGCTCAGCAGCTATTCAGGCTAAATTTACTGTAAACAGAGCAGATTGGGGGATCAAATTCGGTACATCAGAAGCAGACCCTGCAGAATGGATGATCAGCAAAGATATCGAGATTGCTATCGATGTAAAAGCTAAAAAATAAGTTATTTAAATTGTAATAACAACCGGGCTGTCTTTCTAAAAGACAGCTCTTTTTATTTACTGAAAAATCAGTTCAAAATCGTTGAATTCTGAATTCTCACACAATATTCACTTCCAAGATATAGAGGGTTACCGTGCTTTTCAGACCAGAATCCATCAAGTATATCCTTATTCAGACAGCGATATACAGCAACACCTTTATATATTTTATGATCTTCACCTTCATAATTGAAGTTGATTACCAGGATCTGATTTTTATAAAATCCGGTACCATTTTGTATATGATCACCGATAATCCATTGCGCGATGATACGGTTATTCTCGTCAATGGATATGGTTAATATACCATGATATGTGGGTAGGGAAGACTCTTCCTGATTACTTCCTTCAATAGAGTAGCTTCCTGCAAGATCCTTTACTGTCATTGATTTTATTTTTAGGAAGCGCAAATTTATAAAATCTTATTCTGATAAAATTATAAATATATTCATGGTTGTAAAGTTGTTTCCATGTACAAATTAAGCTTTACTTTTGCCACAAATTAATTTTTTGAATGATTCCTTTTCTTTTTATAACAAACCTGATTACATTTGGGATCTTTGGATTTGATAAATGGCAAGCCCAAAAACATCAGTGGAGAATCTCTGAAAACACTCTTTTAGGAATCTCCCTTCTAGGTGGAATTTTAGGAGCTGCCTCAGGAATGGTGATTTTTAATCATAAAACATCAAAAAAATCTTTTTTAGTAAAATTTGTGCTTGTGGTTTTGATTGATCTGGTTGTGTTTTACAGACTAATAAGACATTGATCGTAATATCTCAATGAATCTCTAAAATTTGATATTGTAAACATACATTTTTTTACTATATGATAAATCTTAGAAAAATTGGCTGAGATTTAAAGATGCTGAGTGTAAAACGGGATTTTTTTGAGCACTCTTTTTTATTGTCTTGTAAATAAGTATTTTAAACAAAATATTAAATATTTGTATAACTAAATATTTTTTCATTAAAAATCACTACTTTTGCACCCGTAAAAATCTTTTATGCAAAACATTAGAAATATTGCGATTATCGCACACGTTGACCACGGAAAGACGACTTTGGTTGACAAGATCATTCACGCTACCAACATTTTCAGAGAAAATCAGGAGAGTGGGGAGTTAATTATGGATAATAACGATCTTGAAAGAGAAAGAGGGATCACGATCTTATCCAAGAATATTTCTGTTACTTATAAAGACACAAAAATTAACGTAATCGATACTCCTGGTCACGCCGATTTTGGTGGAGAAGTAGAAAGAGTATTGAAAATGGCTGATGGGGTTATTTTGTTGGTGGATGCGTTCGAAGGACCAATGCCGCAAACAAGATTCGTACTTCAGAAAGCTTTGGAATTAGGATTGAGACCATTAGTGGTTATCAATAAAGTAGATAAACCAAACTGCCGTCCTGACGAAGTTCATGATAAAGTATTTGACCTGTTCTTCAACCTTGATGCTACAGAAGAGCAATTGGATTTCCCTACATTCTATGGATCTTCAAAACAAGGCTGGTTCAACACTTCATTAGAGCAAACTGAAGATATCTTACCATTATTGGATGGTATTTTACAATATGTTCCTGAACCGAAAGTAACAGAAGGTAATCTTCAGATGCAGATCACTTCTCTTGACTTCTCTTCTTTCTTAGGAAGAATTGCAATCGGGAAAGTGACAAGAGGTGAGATCAAAGAATCTCAATGGATTGGTCTTGCTCAGGCAGATGGTAAAATTGTAAAAGGAAAAGTAAAAGAACTTTACGTTTTCGAAGGATTAGGAAAGAAAAAAGTAACTGAAGTACAGGCAGGTGATATCTGTGCTGTAGTAGGATTTGATGCTTTCCAGATCGGAGATTCTTTCGTAGATCTTGAAAATCCTGAGCCATTGGAAAGAACGGCAATTGATGAGCCTACGCTGAACATGACGTTCTCTATCAACAACTCACCTTTCTTTGGTAAAGACGGTAAATATGTTACTTCTAATCACCTGAAAGAAAGATTAACAAAAGAATTAGAGAAAAACCTTGCATTAAGAGTTCAGCAGACTGATGATGCCAATACATTCCTTGTATTCGGTAGAGGTATTCTTCACTTATCAGTTTTGATCGAAACAATGAGAAGAGAAGGTTACGAAATGACAATTGGTCAGCCGCAGGTTATCTTCAGAGAAATTGATGGTGAGAAATGTGAGCCTTATGAATCTTTGGTTGTTGACGTTCCTGAAGAATTTGCTTCAAGAGTTATTGACCTGGCAACTCAGAGAAAAGGTGACCTTCACATTATGGAAACTAAAGGTGAAATGCAGCACATGGAATTCGAAATTCCTTCAAGAGGTTTGATCGGATTACGTTCTCAGATGTTAACAGCTACAGCTGGTGAAGCTATTATGGCACACCGTTTCACAGAATATAAGCCTTTCAAAGGTGCTATTCCTGGAAGAAACAATGGTGTTTTAATCAGCAAAACCACTGGTCCTGCTACAGAATATTCTATTGCTAAATTGCAGGATAGAGGTAAGTTCTTCGTTGATCCGGGTGAGGAAATCTACACAGGAATGATCATCGGTGAGCAAAACAAACCTGGTGACTTAGTAGTAAACATCGTAGAAGCAAAACAGTTGAACAACATGAGAGCTTCAGGAAAAGATAAAGATACTGGTGTTGCTCCGAAAATCTTATTCTCACTTGAAGAATGTATGGAATACATTCAGGGTGATGAAGCAATTGAGGTAACTCCGAACTTCATCAGAATGAGAAAGAAAATCCTTTCTGAAGAAGAAAGAAAAAGAGTAGAAAGATCTGCAAAAGCATAATAAAATCTTATACATAAAATCAAAGCCTCGATTTTCGAGGCTTTTTTTCTATACCTACCCATTAAATGCTTATTTTGGCATAATAATCTCTGAAATAAAAAAATAAATTTTAAAGTAGTTTTGTGACTATGAGAATGAATAAATTAAAACTTATCGTTTTATTGGGCGTTTTTGCATCTTACGCTACCTCCTGTTCCGTTCAGAACAGCGTTGTAAAAACACCTTCCGCGAAGAATCCGACAAAACCAATCAACAATACAAACCCTCCGAAAGTAAATCCGACAGCTGTAAAACCTGCTACAGGTACAGGAGCTTCCGGTGAAGAAAATTTCAGAACCAATCTTCCCGAAATCAAAAGAGAATTCCGTGGGGCATGGATCGCAAGTGTTGCCAATATCAACTGGCCATCAAGAAATGATCTTACGGTAGAGCAGCAGAAAGCAGAAGCAATCAGTATGCTTGATATGCTGAAAGACAACAATTTCAACGCTGCTATTTTCCAGATCAGACCTTCCGCAGATGCACTTTATACCAGTAATATCGAACCTTGGTCTTACTTTCTGACCGGAGAAACAGGAACTCCACCATATCCCAATTATGATCCGCTTCAGTTCTGGATTGAAGAAGCTCATAAAAGAGGGCTGGAACTGCATGTCTGGTTGAATCCTTACCGTGCACATCATACCAACGGAGGCGCAGTAAATAAGCTTTCAATGGCCAATAAACTGTCTGATATTGTGGTTAGACTAAAGAATGGAATGTACTGGTTTGATCCTGCTAATCCGAAAACACAAGGTCACGTATCCAATGTGGTGAAAGATATTGTAAAAAGATACGACATTGATGCTGTACATTTTGACGATTATTTCTATCCTTATGCCACTTACAACAAAGGTGCGGATTTTCCTGATAATGCAAGCTGGAATGCCTATGTAAGCAGTGGCGGAACCTTATCCAGAGCAGATTGGAGAAGAGATAACGTGAATAAATTTGTAGAACGTATCTATAAAGAAATTCACGCAGAAAAAAATAATGTAAGATTCGGGATCAGTCCGTTCGGTATATGGAAACCAGGATATCCGGCAGGAGTTGTAGGATCATCACAATATGACGAATTGTATGCAGATGCTAAATTATGGTTAAATAAAGGCTGGGTAGATTATTTCTCCCCACAGCTTTACTGGCCTATAGATTCCAAAGGACAAAGCTTCGAAGGCCTGTTAAGCTGGTGGCAGTCTGAAAATACAATGAAACGTCACCTGTGGCCGGGATTGAATACTGTTGAAATAAAAGTATCCGACCGTCCGGCTGAAATCAAAAACCAGATTGCAATTTCCAGAAATATCCTTAAAAATGATGCCGGAGAAATTCATTGGAGTATTGCCGGGCTTACCAAAAATCCAAATATGCTTCCCGCTTTGAAAAGCGGACCATACAATGAAAAAGCATTAGTTCCGAAATCTCCATGGATTAAAGCGGTTCCATTGCAGACTCCAACCTTGTTTATTGCTGATAACGGAAGTTTTGCTCAGACAAGTTGGAGTACAAAAAATGCCGCTGATGTTTTCCTGTGGGTACTTTTTACTCAGTACAACGGAGTATGGCAAACAGAAATTCTGACATTGGATACGCTTTCAAAAGATATTCCCAAATCTAAAGACGGAAAAAAATTGAATGCCGTTGCCATCAAAGCTATCGACAGATTAGGAAATGAGAGTGATTATACAGCTAGAAAGATTAAATAGTTGGGATACTATCCATTCTAAATTGGTCATTGCGAACCTTTAGGTGAAGCAATCTCAATCATAAATTTAAAAACCGGTTCTCAGACAGAACTGGTTTTTATTTTAGAATAACTATAAATTATTAATTTAAAATATTGAAAACCAGTTGTATTTTAAAATAAAGTGCATGTTTCTGAGAAAATTAAAAACTGTATCGGAACCATTTTTGCATAAGTAATCCCATAATCACCAAAATATAACATTATGAATACTAATAGACTTTCCACCAACATGGAAAAAGCACTTAGTGATCAGATGAACAAGGAAATTCATGCATCACACGTTTTTTTATCTTATGGAATCTGGGCTGATGACAAAGGTTATCAGGGTATTGCCAATTTTCTTTACCGCCATGCTCAGGAAGAGAGAAACCACTCCATCAAATTCATGGAATATATCTTAAACAGAGGAGGAAAACCAAAAGTGGACGCGATTCCTGCTCCTCCCGCAGATCCGGAAAGCCTTACTGCCTGCTTTGATGGTGTCTTTAAGCATGAAGTTGACAATACCACTGCTATTTACAGAATTGTAGATCTTTCTATGGAAGAAAAAGACTGGGCTACGTGGAATTTTATGCAATGGTTTGTACAGGAACAGATTGAAGAAGAAACATTAGCGCAGAACTTAATTGATAAATTAAAAATTGCAGGCGGCGACAGGGCAACAGATGAATCTTTATTTACTTTAGATAAAACTTTGCAGGAAGCACCGAATGATGTGCCGCTGGCTCAGAATGCTACAGGGGACAATCCTTAAAACAATTGGTGAAACCAGGCCTTTCAAAAATCTGCCAAAATATTGGCAGATTTTTTTTATTATGAAACTCCCTCAAAAATCACTATCTTTGCACACTCGTAATTCAAGGTTCTGAGTTCAATGTTTAAAGTTGGAGAAACCTTGAGTTACCCTAAACCTTAAACTTTGAATTTTACAATATGAAATGTGGAATCGTAGGCTTACCGAATGTAGGTAAATCAACTCTTTTTAACTGTCTGAGCAACGCAAAAGCTCAATCAGCAAACTATCCTTTCTGTACGATTGAACCGAACCTTGGAACGGTTTCTGTACCGGATCAGAGATTGTTTGAACTGGAGAAAATCGTAAAACCTGAAAGAGTTTTACCAGCTGTGGTTGAAATTGTTGATATTGCAGGTCTTGTAAAAGGAGCCAGCAAAGGAGAAGGATTGGGAAACCAGTTCTTAGCTAATATCCGCGAGTGTGAAGCGATTATTCATGTTTTAAGATGTTTTGACAACGGAAATATTGTTCACGTAGAAGGTTCAGTAGATCCGTTAAGAGATAAAGAAATTATTGATATAGAACTTCAGCTGAAAGACCTTGAAACAGTGGGAAAAGCAGTTGAAAAAGCTAAAAAATTCACCAAGTCAGGGAAGAAAGAGGATATTCTTACTTACGAAACACTTCAGAATTTACAGAAATTCCTTGAGGATGGTAAAAACGCAAGAGAATTTGCTGCTGATGATTTTACAAAATCAATTATCGGAGAAGTTCAGTTGTTGACGAATAAGCCGGTTCTTTACGTTTGTAATGTAGACGAAAACTCTATCAAAAACGGAAATGAATGGATTGCCAAGATTGAAGAAATGGCTGCAGGCGAAGGTGCTGAAGTCGTAGTATTGGCGGCACAGATTGAAGCTGATATCAACGAACTTGAAACTTTCGAAGAAAGAGAAATTTTCCTTGATGAGCTGGGACTTACAGAACCAGGGGTTAACCGTTTGATCAGAAAAGCTTATGATCTTTTAAAACTTCAGACGTATTTTACAGCCGGAGTAAAAGAAGTAAGAGCCTGGACTATCGGCCAGGGATGGACGGCTCCACAAGCTGCAGGAGTAATCCACACAGACTTTGAAAAAGGATTTATCCGTGCAGAAGTAATCAAGTATAATGATTATGTAAATTACGGTTCTGAAGTAAAAGTGAAAGAAGCCGGAAAACTTTCTGTAGAAGGTAAAGAATATATTGTACAGGATGGTGATATCATGCACTTCAGATTCAACGTATAAGAAAAGTATTAAAGTTAGTTATATTAAAAAAGCGCTTCCATGTATTTGGGAGCGTTTTTTGCATTTGTGTATTAAACTTTAACAATGAAAATTTTTTGTTTCGTAAGCCTTATTTTATTTTTCGCATGCACAAAATCGGCAGAAGAAAACTGTTTTGTAAACCGCAGAGACCAGGTATTTGAAAGTTATAAGGAACAAAAGCCTTTTACAACAGAACAAATATTAAATGAAAAGCCTGATTATCTTGATATAATAAATCTAAAAAAATACAGAAGCTTTAAGAAAGACAGTATCGTGGCCTATACTCAGTCAGGATCTGAGAGGTATAAAATAATGGAAAAAAGACTGGAGAATGAATTCAAAGTGTTCAGGGAGAAGTTTTCGGATCAGTTTATGATTTATTCGTCACAGCAGACAGTTGATACAATGTATGGATTAGGTCGAAACAGACTGGGATTTTGGTTACTCAAAATCGAACATGATATACCTGAGGCTTATTTTCTTGGGCTGAGCTTCAGCCATTACTATATAAATGAAGTTCAGGAAAATCCGATTATAAAAGATGGAGTCCTTCAGTTGGAAGGAAGTCTCGTGAAAATTATAAAGGTTGAAGGACTTCCAGGTTATGACGATTATTCAGCAATGGAAGACGGAAAAATGTTTAAAATAAATCTAAAGGATTTGATGAAGGATTCTGACCATGATGGATATAATGACATTTTTGAAAAAAGCTTCGGTCTGAATCCGCAAAATAAGGATACAGATGGCGATGGCATCAATGATTTTGAAGATATGAATCCTATGTTCATGTCTGAAAAGAATAAATTCACACAGCTTTACGAACTTTTGCTGCCGGACTATGGAACTGTGGAGATGAAAAAGCTGCATTATACATTTCAGGTTTATAAAACTGATTGTAATTATTTTCAGGGGATCAATCCCGGGCTTAGAGTTTTGTTCATTCCGGAAAATAAAAACAGACAGACCTATTACACAAGAATGACGGATGTAACAGATCAAGGTATTTCCAAAATTCAAAGAAACAATAAGAATCCTGATACATTTTATATTTTTATATCAGGAAGTAGTTTTACAAATGATTATGTAGCAGAATATGCAAAAGGAAAATGGGTGCTAAAGAATATTGGAGGCACTGTTATTTAGTAATTTAACAATAAGAAATCGCTCCCGATTAGAGAGCGATTTTATTTGAGATTAAAATTCGATACCGGGCTGGCATTGTAGTTCTGCGCAGGTAAAGGAATACTTCTTACAGGTAAGGTCTGGTAAAAGACACATTTCTTTTCCTCCGGTAATAACTCTTAATTGTTTTTTGTTTAATTTTTTTCCTTTAACTAAATTTTGATTTTTCATAATGCTTAATTTTGGAGTTGAGTGAATGATTCTATTTTAAGGTTGCGGTCTACAGATTTTTTGTGCACAGCCAATAGAGATCTTGGTGCAGTTTCGGACATCATCCGGAGGATAGGTTTCACAAGGAAATTCCGTACATGGGATAGGCTCCATGCAATCTAACATACCTCCATGAATCATTTTTAATTGTTTTTTTTCAAGCTTTTTACCTTTGCTTAATTCAATCTTTTTCATAGTTTTTGTTTAAAATGATATTTTAGTTATAACTCAGGTCTGCACTCTTTTTGTGCGCATTTAGGAGAAATGATTGTACATCCGTATGGATCAGAAGATGGCTCACAGGGTGTTGGACATAAAACAGGTTCCATACAGTTGATAAGACCTCCTTTGATCGTTCTTAATTCTTTTTTGTTTAATTTTTTTCCAATGTGACTGATTTGATTTCTCATTGATTTGATTTTTAATGGGTTAGTTTTAACGAAAGTAATAAAAATAAATGAAGTATATCACTGTCTTTAGAAAAAAATGGAGAATTTTTAAATATTTATTATGATATTGATGGTGAATATTAACTGCAATCGGCAAATACATTGAATTTTTAAATAAGTTAATAAGGTTTTATTTTGAGATTTAAAAAGACTTTTTTGCTTCGCCAAACAATCTGGACTCATTTCAAAAAATATTGGTTGATAAGTTTGTATATTTGAATTTTACAAATCATCTAAGATGGAAAAAGTAGCCCATACTTCACTGGAAGATTTTTATAAAGAGATGGCTGCCAAACTGGGCAAAGATCTTGAAAGTATTTTTCCAAAGGGACTTCACAAGGACATTGGTCACTTCAATGTCTTCGATATTGCCCAGACCATCGAAAAGGTAAAAACCACTTCTGAAATGCCCTATAACAGAAGGAAGTATTATAAGATCAGCTTTATAAAAGGACGGAACAGGGCAGAGTATGCGGACAAGGTAATTTCAATTAAACAAAACGCACTGTTATTTGCAACGCCTAAGGTTCCTTATCACTGGGTTCCTGAAGACCCTGATCAGTCAGGAAGTTTCTGTGTTTTTACCGAAGACTTTTTCATCAAGGATAAATCGTACTACAACCTCGAAGATCTTCCTATATTCCAGCCAGGTGGAGTGCCGATCTTCGAAATTGATGGTGAACTGGCAGAAGAGATTGAAAACCTTTTTAAAAAGATAAAAAAGGAAATTGAATCAGATTATGTTTTTAAATATGATCTGATCAGAAACTATGTTCTGGAGCTGATCCATTACGGACAGAAATTACAGCCTGCTTCCAAAATATCATCGTCAAATGATGCATCCATGAGAGTGGTTTCTTTGTTTATAGAGCTGCTGGAAAGACAGTTTCCTATAGAATCCTGGGAACAGAGACTTCAATTGAAAACTGCAAAAGATTATGCAGACAGGCTTGCCGTTCACGTTAATTACCTGAATAAAAGATTAAAAGAAAGTACCGGAAAGACAACTACAGAATTGATTTCAGACCGTATTATCCAAGAAGCAAAAATTCTTTTGAAACAGACCAGATGGAATGTTTCAGAAATATCATATGCGCTGGGATTTGAAGAAATTGCTCATTTTTCCAATTTCTTTAAAAGGAAAACCTCCTTTACTCCATTGGAATTCCGTTCCTGATTTGAATTTTGCAAATTTCAGATTGATTCAAGCAAACCCTTCAGTCTGAAAATATCCCAACTTTGTACCATCAAAATAATCAAAATACAATGAACACAAAAACAAATATTGCATTGGTAACCGGAGGAAGCCGTGGATTAGGGAAAAACTCAGCACTTAAAATTGCTCAAAAAGGTTTGGATGTAATTATTACCTACAGAAGCAATAAAGAAGAAGCAGAAGCTGTTGTCAATGAGATCAAATCAATGGGAAGGAATGCTGTTGCATTTCAGCTTGACACAAAAGATATTAAGAGCTTTGATACTTTTGTGAAAAACGTAACAGATCACTTGCAGCAAAATACAGGAAGCACTCATATTGACTACCTGATCAATAATGCAGGAACAGCCTTATATTCGCCGATTACAGAAGTGACAGAAGAACAGTTGGACGATGTGGTAGACATTCATTTTAAAGGTGTATTTTTTCTGACTCAGAAATTATTGCCATTTATCAATGACGGAGGAGGAATTATCAACGTGTCTTCAGGCTTGGCAAGATTTGCTACACCGGGATCTTCTGTTTACGGATCCATCAAAGCAGGCGTTGAAATGCTGACAAAATATATGGCGAAAGAATTAGGTTCAAGAAAAATCAAAGCCAATGTAGTGGCTCCGGGAGCTATTGAAACAGATTTTGGTGGCGGAAGGGTGAGAGATAATGAAGAAATCAATGCCATGGTAGCTGGTGCTACAGCTTTGGGAAGAGTAGGTCTTCCGGATGATATTGGTGGAGTAGTAGCGTTCCTGTGTACAGAAGATGCAAGATGGATCAACGGGCAAAGAATTGAAGTTTCAGGAGGGATGTTCTTATAAAGTGTGATAACCTTAGTGAATTATTATCTTTAAATAAATCGGCCGGCTCAGAATGAGCCGGCCGATTCCGGATATGAAGTAACGTATTTTATTCAACAGCTTCAAGAGGTTCCGGCAGCTGGCATTTTTGTTCTGAACAGCCGGGTCCGGTGTAGATACAATAGCCTGAAGAATTGGTGCATCTTATGTTGCCTAATCCTCCGTTGAATGTTTGCAGTTCTTTTCTGGTTAATTTTTTTTCTTTGTTTAAATTCTTGTTTTTCATGGTAGTTCTATTTTTGGTAATTATTGATTTATTATTTTTTTTGATTTAGATAAAATAGGAAAAATAAACTAAATAAATCACTAAATAATGATTATATATGATAACATTACTATCGATAAAACTATAAAAACATTTAAATATCAATATTTACGTATCATTAACAGGCCGCTCCTCCGGAGCTTTATTTTTTACAGGGACTTCATTTTTTTTCTACTAACAGCAGATCCCGATGGGATCAAATCCAGCTCCTATGGGAACTGACTGCTAATAGAACGTATTTGTTTTAAATTATAGGTCCAGGGGGAGCGACCTCATACTCATGCTTTAATTTAATTGGAAAGGAATAATATAATATTATATTGTAAATAAAAACTCCGCAGATTAAACAGACAAGCCCGACAGTTTTGATCTGCCAATCTGAAAAATCAACGGGAATTTGGTAGATGAAAAATAGATTACTGTTAAACCTTTGATAAATTTTCAAGGGCTTTTTCCAGTGTTTCCTGCTTCTTCGCAAAGCATAATCTGATCACATTCTCGTTCAGCCTGTTTTTATAAAATGAAGAGAAAGGAACGCTGGCTACCTTATGGTTGATGGTAAGTTCTGAAGCAAAATCAAAATCATTTTTATCTGAAATTTTATCATATTTTACCGCCTGGAAATAAGTTCCTTCACAATCCAGAAGCTCAAATGGTGTGCCTGCAAGGCCTTTTCTCAGAAAATCTCTTTTTTCCTGGAAAAACTGATTAAGATGGGTGTAATGTTCATCCTTTTTCATGTATTCTGCCAGTGCGAGCTGAATGGGAGTGTTTACGCAAAAAACATTAAATTGATGAATCTTTCGGAATTCATCTGTTAGGTTTTTTGGTGCAGCACAATAGCCCACTTTCCATCCGGTAACATGGAAAAGTTTCCCAAAAGAGGCTACAAGAAGGCTTCTTTCTTTCAGCTCAGGGTATTTACAGATGCTTACATGTTGTTTTCCGTCAAAAACAATATTTTCATATACTTCATCACTCAGAATAAGAATAGAAGTTCCTTTTACAATCTCAATAAGTTCCTGTATATCATTTTCTTTCAGTATTTTTCCTGAAGGGTTGTTGGGGTTGTTAAGAATGATCATCCTGGTCTTTTCACTGACAAGACTTTTTACGGCAGCCCAGTCGATTTCGTAATCCGGAGCTTTCATTTCAAAGCGCTTTATAATTCCCCCGAAAAGTTCCACATTAGGTTCATAGCAGTCATAAGCCGGTTCAAAAATAATCACTTCGTCATCCCTTTTAATAAAGGAGGCGATAGCGGTAAAAATGGCCTGGGTACCGCCTGCGGTAATTGTTATTTCAGAATCCGGATGGTATATTGCCTGATGGCTGTTTTCAATTTTTCGTGCAATTTCTTCCTTTAAGCCAATCATTCCCCCAAGAGGAGCGTACTGATTGAACCCTTTTTTGATAAAGTGATCCACATCATTGAGTAATTCCGGATCTGGCATAAAATCAGGAAAACCCTGAGAAAGGTTGATCGCCTCATTTTCATTGGCAAGTTGAGTCATCTGGCTGAAAATAGTAGTTCCTACATTGGAAAGTTTTGATAAAGGAAGTTGTATCATAAAAGCAGTTTTGTTGACCGAATTTAATGAAATATTTAAAACAGTTTGGACTTATGGTAATAAAAATTAGAAAATAGCAGGTTTAAAGAGAATGATGGAAATTGTAAATTAAATAGTCAGTTTCAGAGTATTAAATAAATCTAAACATTTGTTTAAATTTTCCTTTTAAATGAATGGAAAGATACTTACATTTGTTAGACAACAACCATAAAAACAATGACAATGAAGATTAAGAAGACAAAGTTTCCTGAAAAATCTGTTTTATCTCAGGGAAAAAAAGATTTCGATTATATTGATAGTTTTCAGGGAGAACTTACAGACTGTGGCGGAAATATCGATATCTCAGAAATAGGAAGAGCATTCTTTACAAGCGGGCCAAAATGGGGAAAGAAAATGTTTGCTTTCAGAAATAGAGTAATGGGATTATTCGGTTTAAAGACAGGTTCTGAAAATGAAAAGCAACAAGCAGAGAAGGATTTCCAATGCGA
Organism: Chryseobacterium sp. X308; assembly: GCF_020733145.1. Lineage (NCBI taxonomy): Bacteria > Pseudomonadati > Bacteroidota > Flavobacteriia > Flavobacteriales > Weeksellaceae > Chryseobacterium > Chryseobacterium sp. X308. The sequence goes on along the minus strand of NZ_JAJFZH010000020.1, from coordinate 74,462 downwards.
AATTGGTGAACGAGCGGGACTTTTTAAGATTTTTGATAAAACCAGTAACGAAATTGTTCTGGGAGAAGATGATAAACATCTGGATTTCCGGGTTTCTCTTTTAATTGACAAAAATAGTAAAGATGTCAATCAAAACTCACTTACTATATCTACTACGGTAAAATTTCATAACTGGTGGGGCGTTTTGTACTTTTTACCCGTTCGTCCTTTCCATAAGCTGATTGTTCCGGCTATGCTGAAAAATATAATCGGGCAGCTGGAAAAGAAGAAATTGTATACAGTGTAAATATTGAAATAAAAGAACCATCCGCATAACAGGATGGTCTTTTTTTAAGGAATAAACTTAATAAAGTTTAATAATAAATCAATATCTCGGTTGGTTATTCACCTTCCTCTGGGTCTGTGATAAAAACATGTTGAAAAGAATAAAACTGTAGAGAATGTGAGGAAAGTAAATAAAATTTTCACATGATGTTGATAATTTCGTAAAATATATAATTTGATTACTAATTATACAATAATTGCAGTGAAATATTGAAAAAAACAAGTTGAAAAAATTCGGATAATTTTGGACAATTTTGTACTTTTGTATGTTTGCTGAAATCATATATGTCACAAGAAATAAATCCAACCTACTCCGAAGATAATATCAGAACCCTCGATTGGCAGGAACACATCCGTCTGCGCCCCGGTATGTACATCGGGAAGCTCGGTGATGGTTCTTCCGCTGATGATGGTATTTATATCCTGCTAAAAGAAATCCTTGATAACTCTATTGATGAGTTCAGGATGAGAGCAGGAAAAAGAATTGAAATAAAGCTGGATGACGGTAAAGTTACCATCCGTGATTTTGGTCGTGGAATTCCATTAGGAAAAGTGGTAGACGCGGTTTCAAAAATGAATACTGGAGGTAAATACGACAGTAAGGCGTTTAAGAAATCTGTAGGACTGAACGGGGTCGGTACCAAGGCGGTAAATGCCCTTTCAGATTATTTCAGAGTCCGTTCTTTCCGTGACGGAAAAATGAAAGCTGCCGAATTCTCCCGTGGGATGATCAAGGAGAACTTTGACGAGAAAGAAACGTCTGACAGAAACGGTACTGAAATTTCTTTTATTCCTGATGGAGAGATCTTCCTGCATTTCAAGTACAGAAAAGAGTATATCGAAAGAATGCTCCGTAACTATGCTTACCTGAATCCGGGACTTAAAATTCTCTTTAACGGTGAAACCTACTATTCTGAAAACGGTCTTAAAGACTTGTTGGAAGAAGAGCTGGAAAGCGATATCCTTTATCCGATTGTTCATTTGAAGGATGATGATATTGAGGTTGCCATTACCCATTCCGACAAATCACAGACAGAAACCTATTTCTCATTCGTTAACGGACAGAATACAACGCAGGGAGGAACACACCTTAATGCTTTCCGTGAAGCGTATGTGAAAACAGTTCGTGAATTTTTCAATAAAAGTTTTGATGCTTCTGATATCAGAAAGTCGATCATTGCCGCAATTTCCATCAACGTGGAAGAACCTGTTTTTGAATCCCAGACTAAAACAAAGTTAGGATCCAATGATATGGGACCCAACGGACCTACCGTAAGAACATTCATCATTGATTTCCTGAAGAGTAAACTGGACAATTTCTTACACAAAAACCCGGAAATAGCAGAAGCAATTCAAAGAAAAATCTTAATTTCCGAAAGAGAAAGAAAAGAACTATCCGGAATTCAAAAACTGGCCAGAGAAAGAGCAAAAAAAGTATCTCTTCACAATAAAAAACTTCGTGACTGCAGACAGCATTATAACGACCAGAAAGCCGAAAGAAAAGGAGATACCCAGATCTTTATTACCGAGGGAGACTCTGCATCGGGATCGATCACAAAATCCAGAGATGTAGAAACTCAGGCTGTATTTTCACTGAAGGGGAAACCGCTGAACTGTTATGGTCTTACCAAAAAAGTGGTGTATGAAAATGAAGAATTTAATCTTCTTCAGGCAGCTTTAAATATTGAAGAAAGTCTGGAAGACCTGAGATACAATCAGGTAATTATTGCTACCGATGCCGATGTTGACGGGATGCACATCCGTTTGCTGATGATTACTTTTTTCCTGCAGTTCTTCCCGGATCTGATTAAAAACGGACACCTTTATATCCTTCAGACTCCGTTATTCAGAGTAAGAAATAAAAAAGAAACAAGATATTGCTATACAGAAATAGAAAGGGTAAAAGCATTAAATGAACTGGGGAAAAATCCTGAAATCACGCGATTTAAAGGATTAGGAGAAATTTCTCCTGATGAATTTAAGCACTTTATTGGTAAAGATATCCGCCTGGAGCCCGTAGTAGTAGGAAAAGACCAGACAATTGATCAGCTTCTGGAATTTTATATGGGGAAAAATACTCCGGACAGACAGACCTTTATTCTTGAAAACCTTGTGGTAGAGGATGATACAGATATTGATAAAAAAGAACTCCTGGATGAAGTAGAAAATTAAAAAAAACTATAACTTTAAAAAACTGGTTGTAAAGCCATTGCAGACTGAAAAAAGCACAACTTTGGATGAAGTAGGAATTATAGTACTTACACAGCCCAAAAAAATAAAATGAGACTAAGTAACCGTAATAAAGCATCAGTATATAATTTTTTATGCACATTACTTTTGATGATAACCACGTTTGGTATCATTGCATTTGCTGCTAATGAGTATAGATTTAATGCAGTGGGTAAAGAAAGTTATTTATTGATTATTGTTCCCGCTCTGCTGCTGATTATCTTTTACATCAGCGGAAGACAGATTTTTGAATATGACAGCGATGGAGAAGCTTTGAATTTTAAAAACAGGAATATCATTCCGTTTTTGGATAAGCCTCTTCACGACGAATTTCCAAAATACAAGCTGATCAAATATGATGTAGTCAGTATTCTCTTTTTCAAAAGATTATACATCACCGTTTCAAGTAAGAATAATGGTTCTACTATCCTGAAGTACCAGATCTCTTATTTGAACAGAAAACAAGTAAACGATTTAAAACTCTCTCTGAACAAAGTAGTGAAAACTAATAAAGAGAAAAAAGATAAACTAGATGACGACAGAAGAATATTCGCATGAGGGTGAAAGCTTAAAAAAAGTCTCCGGTCTCTACAAAGACTGGTTTCTTGATTATGCTTCCTATGTAATTCTGGATAGAGCTATCCCTTCAATATATGACGGTTTAAAACCCGTTCAACGAAGAATTATGCACTCCATGCGGGAGCTGGAAGACGGCCGTTACAACAAAGTGGCCAATATCGTGGGAAATACCATGAAATATCACCCGCACGGTGATGCTTCCATTACAGATGCCATGGTGCAGATCGGGCAGAAAGAGTTGTTAATAGATACACAGGGAAACTGGGGTAATATCTATACAGGAGATTCCGCAGCCGCTGCGAGATATATTGAAGCAAGACTCACCCCTTTTGCTCTGGAAGTAGTATTTAATCCTAAAACTACAGAATGGACAAAGTCTTATGACGGAAGAAACAATGAACCTATCGATTTACCGGTAAAATTCCCGCTGCTTCTTGCACAGGGAGTAGAAGGTATTGGAGTAGGGCTTTCCACCAAAATACTTCCTCATAACTTTAATGAACTTATCAATGCCTCTGTAGCCTACCTGAAAGGTAAGAAATTTGAACTGTATCCGGATTTTTTAACAGCCGGTTATCTCGACGTTTCTGAATATAATGATGGTCAAAGAGGAGGAAAAGTAAGAGCAAGAGCCAAAATTACCCAGACAGATAAGCATACATTGGTGATTTCTGAACTTCCATATTCTAAAACAACCACTGATCTTATTGACTCTATTTTAAAAGCCAATGAGAAAGGAAAGATCAAAATCAAAAAAATTGAGGACAATACTTCAGACAAAGTAGAAATCCTTATTCATATCCATAACGATGTTTCACCGGATAAAACTATTGATGCTCTTTATGCATTTACGGACTGTCAGGTGACCATCTCTCCCAATGCCTGTGTGATTGTAGGGGATAAACCTATGTTCCTTACGGTATCCGATATTCTGAAAACGAATACAGATCATACAGTTTCATTGCTGAAGAAAGAATTGGAAATTGAGCTTCATGAGCTTCAGGAAAGCTGGCATTTCTCTTCACTGGAAAGAATTTTCATCGAAAACAGAATCTACCACGATATTGAAGAGGTAAAAACCTGGGAAGATGTACTGAAGACCATTGATGCAGGATTAAAACCGCATACCAAACATCTTTTAAGAGCCGTTACAGAAGAAGATATCTTAAAACTGACAGAGATCAGAATCAAGAGAATTTCAAGATTCGATTTGGATAAGTTTAAGGAAAATATCGCTTCGCTGGAAGGTAAAATAGAACAGGTGAAATACAACCTGGCTAACCTGATCGCTTATGCCATTGAGTATTACTTAAATATTCAGAAGAAATACGGTAAAGACAAACAAAGGAAGACTGAACTCAGAATCTTTGATACCATTGATGCTACAAAAGTAGCCGTAGCCAATGAAAAGTTCTATGCGAATTTCGAAGAAGGCTTTATCGGGACATCTTTGAAAAAAGATCAGTATTTGTTCGACTGTTCTGACATTGATGATATCATCACATTCAGAAAAGACGGAAGTATGAAGGTTGTAAAAGTGGAAGCGAAAACTTTCATCGGAAAAGATATCCTTCATGTTGCCGTATGGAAGAAAAACGATAAAAGGACAGTGTATAATATGATCTACCGTGAAGGCAGGGAAGGACCTTATTATATGAAACGATTCTCCGTAACCGGAGTAACCCGAAATACAGATTATCCGCTAGCTTCTGATAAAAAGGGTTCTGAAACACTCTATTTCTCAGCCAACCCTAATGGAGAGGCAGAAACGGTAACCGTGCTTTTAAAACCAAACCCTAGAATCAGAAAGAACAAAATGGAGATTAACTTCTCCGATCTGGCTATCAAAGGCCGCGATTCCAAAGGAAATCTGGTAACTAAGTACGCTGTCAAGAAAGTAGATATGAAGGAAGAAGGAGTTTCTACTCTGGCCCCTAGAAAAATCTGGTTTGATGATACGGTAAGAAGACTGAATGCCGATGCAAGAGGAACACTGCTGGGAAGCTTCAAAGGAGATGATAAAATTCTGACCATCAATACAAACGGGGAAGTAAAACTGGTATCTTTTGATCTTGGCAACCGTTTTGATGATGAATACCTGGTATTGGAAAAATGGAGACCTGCACAGCCGATTACCTGTATTTATTATGATGGAGAAAAAGATATTTATTTCATTAAGAGATTCTTACTGGAAAATACAGTTAATGTACAGACTTTTATGCCATCTGAACATCCGAAATCATTCATTGAAAATGTAATTGTTGCCAATGATGCCACTGCAGAAATTATTTTTGCAAAAGATAAAGGAAAAGAACGCGATCCTGAAACGATAAATATTGATGAGTTCATAGCGGTAAAAGGAATAAAAGCCATCGGAAACCAGTTTACAAAGTTCAAAGTAAAAGCCATCAATATTACCATTCCTGAACCGGCAGAAGAAGAGCCTGAAGTATACGAAGATCCCGAACCTGCCGGCGAAACCGATGAAGACGGAGGAATGATCGGAGATCTTTTCCAGGATAACGGGAATAATGAAAATGAATAGATCACATGTTTATTCAGTTATAACATAAAAGAACATAATGGATATAGTTGTTATCATTATCATTGCAGCCACATGTATTTTTAGCTACATGGGTTTCAATAACACAGCATTATTTGAAAAATATAAATTCAACGTCGGAGCGATTGCGAATCGTAAAGAATATGTAAGGCTGATCAGCTCTGCGTTTTTGCATGCAGACTTTATGCATTTGTTTTTTAATATGCTTTCCCTGTATTTTTTCCAGGGCGTGGTTATTAGTTTCTTTGGAGAAATAGGATTCCTGATTCTTTATTTCGGATCCATGATCCTTGGAAACCTATTCAGCCTGCAGATTTATAAAAAACAGCCTTGGTATTCTGCAATTGGAGCATCAGGAGCGGTTTCCGGAATTATTTTTGCCTCCATAGCTATGGCTCCGAATGAGATCAGTGTCAACTTTTTGCCGGGATGGTTATTCGGAACACTGTATTTCGGATATTCTGTATACATGATGCTGAATCCAAAGCAGTGGGACAACCTGGGGCATGCTGCTCACCTTGGGGGAGCGTTTTTCGGATTGGTTTACTCTATTGTAATGCATCCGCAGCTGGCCATGAGCAATATTCTTTTCCTGGGAATCATGTCACTTCCGCTCATCTATTTAGGATATGAAATTTTTGTAAGAAAGCGAATAGGATAAAAGACTATTTATAATCAAATATCAAAACCAATGAACACATCAGAGTTAAACAGTTTCATCGTGATACTTATCTATGGTTCATTGGTTTTGCTTTCTCTGCTGAAGCTGGCCAACCCCTTAAAAGTAAACCATAAGGCTAATTTCTGGTTCGGGATATTTCTCTTTTTATGGTCTACCTTCTGGCTGGATGAAGTGCTGTTTCTCATTACCGGTTCAGTAATAGAGTTCCACTCCCTGTTTTTAGTCAGAGTTATTCAGTTTTTTACCCCTGTTGTTTTTTATTTTAGTGTACTGTTCTATACTAATCCTTCTTTTACTTTTAAAACCAAAGATTGTAGATTTTTGATACTTCCTGCAGCTTTTGTGCTGTGTCTGATACTGGTAAAATCAGGGTATGAAAAACCATTTGAATATCTCAGTATTATTCTGATCCTGATCCAGGCTCTCTTTTATACGGGACTTTCCTATATTACCATCAGAAAACATCGGAAGAAAATTCAGCAGTTCTCATCCAATACCGAAGGAATCAATCTGAACTGGTTGGAATATATCATTCTGGTACTTCTTATTGTGAATATTATCTATGTGATTTATAATCTGTTCTATGATCCGAAATCACTGAATTTCTTTATCAATGCGGTTTTTTTATCCGTTATCTACTGCGTGGGATACTATTCTCTGAAGCAGAAGGAAATTTATCCGTTAGAAGAAAAACAAAGACAGGAGCTGATCTCTATTGATGAAGATTCCGGTCCGGAAGAAGTAAAGAAAAAACTGATATCCGATGAAGAATTATTAAAGATTAAAACCTTGCTGGAAGAAATCATGGAGCTTCAGAAACCTTATCTTGACAGTGAACTTAACCTGATCAAGCTTGCTGAAATGCTGTCCGTTTCTACCCATCATCTTTCTTATGTTATCAATACAGGCTTCGGAAAAAACTTCTTCCAATACGTCAATGAGTTTAGGGTAGAGTATGCCAAAAAGCTTCTGAAAGAGCCCAACAGTAAATTGTCTGTTTTGGGGATTGCCTATGAAGCCGGATTCAATTCTAAAACCTCTTTCAATACAACCTTTAAAAAAGTGACCGGACAAACACCATCTGAGTTCAGAAAATAAGTTCAGGTTTATAAACTTTTACTTTTTATTTATTTTAAATAATTGGTTTTCATAGAGTTGTTTGTTTTGATTTTCCCTTCTTAAAATCAGTTCGTTCAGATAACCCGGAACATTCAGACATCCCCTTTACGATAGCTTTGTACCATACAATTTAAACTTATGGATACCAAAGAATCATACGCGGTCGTCACGGGTGCAAGCCAGGGACTTGGAAAATCATTTGCTGAACATCTTGCAAAACAAAAAATAAATGTCATTCTTATAAGTCTTCCGGATCAGGATCTCAAAGAATTATCCGGAGAGCTGGAGAAAAAGTATGATATAAAGGCTCATTACTATGAAACAGACCTTTCTGTTAATGAAAATGTAATGAAGCTTACAGAGTGGCTCAACCGTTCTTTTAATATTCATATTCTGATTAATAATGCAGGGCTTGGGGGAACAAAAAAATTTACGGAAGCCTCGTCGGATTATATCAACACTATTCTACAGGTGAATGTGGCGGCCACCTCACTGATCACGCATCAGCTGCTTCCCAATCTTTTAAAACAACCCAAAGCCTATATCCTGAATGTTTCAAGTATGGCTGCTTTTTCTCCGATTGGTTTTAAAACAGTATATCCAGCTTCTAAAAGTTTTATCCATTCATTTTCAAGAGGACTGCATGAAGAACTGAAAGATACCAATGTTTTTGTAAGTGTTGTGAACCCCGGGGCAATGAAGACCAATAAGGATGTTTGTGAAAGAATAGAAAAGCAAGGTCTTATGGGAAGATTAACACTTTTGAATCCTGATAAAGTAGCTTCATACTGCATCCGGCAATTATTTAAAAAAGATTCCGTAATTATGGTGAACCCAATCAGCTGGCTGGTGATGAAAATTTTACCCATATGGATCAAGCTGCCATTGATGACCCAGGCTATAAAAAGAGAGATCAAAGCATGAAAAAAGTATGTGTAACCGGAGCAACAGGGCTTCTGGGAACTAATGTTATCCTTAAATTATTACAAAATGGTTATTCTGTTATTGCTCTGGTGCGTAAGAAAAGCAGCTGGCTGGGCGAAGAAAACGAAAATCTGAAGCTTGTGGAAGCGGATCTTCTGTGCGATATTTCTGGGCACCTGACTGATATTGACTGTATTATTCATGTGGCAGCAGAAACACGTCAGAATCTTATCCGTTATGATGAATACAGAAAAGTGAATTACGAGGCCGTTGTAAATCTCTTTACCCATGCAGAATTGATGGGCGTAAAAAAGTTTTTGTTTGTGAGTACAGCCAATACCTTAGGATTTGGAAACAGCGCATCCCGCGGAAGTGAAAAAGCGCCGCAAATCTATCCTTTTACCCATTCATTGTATGCTCAAAGCAAGCAGGCTGCGGAAGATTATCTTTTAAAGAATAGTAAGAACACAGAGGTTATTATTGTTAATCCAACCTTGATGATCGGAGCATATGACAGCAAGCCAAGTTCCGGGAAAATAATCTTCTGGGCCTGGAAAAAGAAACTGGTATTTTATCCGAAAGGAGGTAAGAACTTTGTACATGTGGAAGATGCAGCCAATGGAATAGTAAATGCTGTTGAATACGGAAGAACCGGAGAAAAATATCTCCTGGCCAATGAAAATCTGACCTACAGAGAGTTTTTTAAAAAAGTAAACCGGATTACCAGTCAGAACCCGGTTATGATTGCTATTCCCAACACACTTTTGAGTCTCCTTGGGTTAATTGGTGATGGTTTAAGAACATTAAAAATAAAAACAAACCTCAGTACCCCCAATATGAAAGCACTGCAGATTTACAATTATTATTCTAATCAGAAGTCAGCAGACGAATTGGGAATTCAATATCAATCTGTTGATAGGGCAATTGAGGATGCTGTCCGGTATTTTATTGAAAACCCCGTAAATAATAAAAAAACCAGCTCTTAAAAGCTGGTTTTAGGTTATCTTGTTATTTTCTGAGTTACATTTTTATTGGAAATAACGCAGGCTTTGCTGCAGTTATTGGCAGTTGAAATATTAACCTGTACCAATGCCGGCAATGATCTGTATTCTTCACTATTATAAGGTGCTTCAGTACCATTGCTTCCACCTCCTTTAATATCATACTGTATCTGGGCTACTCCTGTGAATCCCGCCGCAGGTTTGAAAGAAAGCGCTCCGGTAGTTGGGAAATAGGTCCATGTTCCCTGGCTATTGGTGTAGACACCGCCTGTTATATTGGGAATTACAGCTCCGTTATTATCTAAAAAACGAAATGAATTAAAATCCAGGTTATTATAGGAAAGGGTTGGAGGATTCTGGCCATTTGCTGAAGAATAAGCCGCATCATTAAGCAAAGGATAATACGTTGACTTTATCCCCGGACAGCCTGCAAACAAATCATCTGTTACTTCAGCAGCATAAGGTCTTGTAACCCCTAGATTTTTCAGTAAATGTATATTTTTAGCAGCTCCGGTAGATGCTGCAAATCCAATTCTGAAAGTAGAAGGAGGCGAAGTATCCAGAGTCCTTACCGTAGTGTTGGAAATGGTAGTCTCGGTATATTTCAGTGAAGTAGGGTAGTAATAATTGTCAATCACTTTTTCTTTCACCGTTCCGTGCTGGATTTCCAGGGTTATATTGTACCCGCCGGCCGGATTGGGGACAAGGGTAACATATGCTTTACGGAATCTTGCATCATTTTCGTTTTGAGGAATTGTAGTTCCGCCACTTTCGATGCTGAACTGTTGAAGTGCTGTATTTTTAATCCCGATATATTTCCCTGTTGCCGTATCCAGATAAGCAGATCGGTTGCTGCTGGTTGGTAAAGCATTGGTGGCAATACTGTAAAGCAGCGGATAACCGTTATATCCTGCAGGCTCAGCAGAAGATAGATATTGGTTTCCACGCTTTCCTCTTAATGAAACGTTGCTGCGTCCATCTGCCAGTCCCACCCCAAATATTCCGTTTCTGATCCTTTCAGTTTGGTTAAAACTTGTTTTAAAATTTCCGTATTCATCCAGGCCTATTCCCAGGTAACCACCTCTCAGTCCTTCCGTAGATTCTCCTCCGCGTACAAAACTATATCCTAATCCTCCACCAAAATATCCGAGGTTAAGCTGATCTTTAGGAATAGAACCATCTACCAGGAATATGGAAATTCCATCTCCTCCGTTGGTATTTCCTCCATAAATGGCAAATTCAAACTCAAACTTGATTCCCTGATCACTTTTGAATATTTTATCCGCCAATATCACTCCTCCTGAAATATTATTCACACTTCGGGTGAGCCTTAGCCCGTCTGTGGTAAAGGTTGCGTCATTCTGAACACCGCTGGTAGCTACCTTATAGGCTTCCTGGGGCTGTAATCCCTGAGTAAAGTTTACAAAATAAGGATAACCCGTTCCCTGTTCGTTCTGAGCCTGGATATTTTGAGAACAGGCAAATAAGGAAAAGGTAAACAAAAACCTTTTGTACCGTAAAATTGAGCTGCTGTTTATCATAACTCGATTATTTAACAACAAAAACAATATTGATAAAAGAACAGTCAGTAGCTGCAGCTTTTACATCATAAGTCATAACTCCGTCATCAGAAATAGAAATATTACTGAATACATTAGGGTCAGCATCGGTTACATAATAGTACAGATCTTTACTGGACGGGAAAAAAGGAATAGAAGCTGGAGCACTGGTACTCTTTGCTTTTGGAGATCCAAACTGGGTTTTATACAATGTATACAAATCTTTAGTCCGGCCAGTGGCTGTGATGGAAGTGTCAAAAGAAACACTAGGCATATAAAACATTTTTACGGCATTGCTGCTGATACAAAGCCAGTCCGGCTTGAGAGGAGTACCGATATTCTGACTTAAACATTTCTTATCAGTATCGTAGATAAGAAGCGAGTTGGCAGGATTGGCAATGGCATCTCTTTGTAATGTAGTAAGTCTGGGTATCAGCATCCCTTTATTTTGGCTATAAACATCCAGAATCGCACTCTGGTCAGGGGTAGAGGTATTAATCCCTACTTGAGCTAAAGAAAACGAACTTGCAAAAACGATTGGTAGAAATAATTTTTTAATCATGATGTCTTAATAATTTTTATTTGTGTGTGTTTTTGTTTTTTACAGGAAGAAATCTTTATAAGGCTTAATTTTATAAAGGCAATAGATATAACCAACAAGTCCATTAATACAATGAATTGTTTTGCTCAAATAATAGCCAGACGAGACTTTTGTTCAAAAGCTCATCAACAGATATAGCAAGTATGTTTCATAAAGAAATATCCTATACCTACCTGGGTGGTCGAAAAATTAAATGATTATGTAGCCGTATAAGCTCTTAAATAAGTAAGATTCATATTCCCTCGTGTTTTTTGCAAATGTACAAAGAAATGTTCAGATGTTTATGGTTATAGAATTAATTCTAGTCTTCTCTTAATGATTAATGTAATTTGTATTGAATTTTTACACAAGCTTACCAATCAATAAGATTATTTTTATTATGTACATCTTTGTATTGTGGTAAGAAATTAAAAAAACAAATGATGTTGAGGCAGTGACAGCTCAAATTGAAGAAAAAATTTCCGTTTTTGTATCTAAAGAATTGAAAAATAGACTATTTTGAAAAATTAGCTAAAGCATCTTCCAATGCTTGTACAAAATTAATGTGATTTGTTTTATTACTTTCAAAAATAAAATCCCTCATACTTTTGCTTTCATACTTACTGAAATCGCCAACAATAGCCAATCCTATGCGGTAGTTTGAAAACTTCTGGAGAATTTCTCCGGCAATTTTTGTTTTTAAATCAAAGAATTCAGGAGTAATATTTTTTTCGTGAAGAATAACTTTGTCAAACCCCTGATAATAGATATTTCCCATAAGGTCCAACCCGTCTTGTGCAGACCGGATAATGATGTCGTCAGAAATAATTTCTGCAATTTTTATAGAATTGATTTCGTGTTGCTGAATAATCATGTTTATCGTATTGTTTTTTTTATGTCATGTAGAAAGTTGCCTGGCAGAAATGCATCTCCCTGATTGGTAAGTGCAATAATACAGCTGTTATGCTGCAAATCTCTCCAGAATAAAGCTTTAAAACCGTTCAGGCCACCTGTATGCATTGCTGATTTTCCTCCATTTTTATTCTCTATGTACCATGCAAAGCCGTAATTTGATATTTGTCCGTCAGATAACTGGAAAGGAGAATACATCATACTGATATTTTCTTTATTAATAAAAGAATAGTTTCGTAAAGCCTGATCAAATTTATAGAGATCTTCAGGAGTAGAGTAGATTCCACCGTCACCGATTGTTAAAATTGAATAATCATCAGGCTGCTTTTGTTCATTATATCCCGATGCTCTATTGTGAATAACTGTCCCATGTTCATACACATATGTGTTATTCATTTTTAATGGAGAAATAATCTGTTCATTGATGAATGTACTGTATGATCTACCTGAAACCTTTTCAATAATCAGGGAAAGAATAATATATCCGGTATTGCTGTACTTAAATTTGCTGTCCGGAACAAAATCAAGATTTTTAAGATCAAACAGCCAGTTTATTACCTCCTGATTCGTTAATCCTCTTTTAGAAAACAGGTTTTCATAATCCCTGATTCCTGAAGTATGATGCAAAAGCTGTCTGATCGTAATGTTTCTGGCATATTCGGGAAGCTTTATAAACCGGGACGCTTTATCATCAAACTTCAATAAACCTTTTTGCTCCAGCATGATAATAGCTGCTGCAGTGATGGGTTTACTGAGGGATGCAATATAAAATGAGGTATTTTTATCTGTTTTCAGCCCCTTTTCAAAGTTGCGGAAACCCAAAGCCGTATCGCAAACAATCCTGCCGTTGTTCACAATCAAAACGGAACCGTTGAACTTTCCTTTACTATAATATTTACTCACCACATCCCGAGGATGCTTTTGGCAGGATACCAGTTGCATAATCAGTGAAAGACAAATAAAGATGTTCCATAGTAAAGTTTTCATAGGTTAGGTGTGTATGAAAACAAAATTACTTATTTCCTTCCATAAATGAATCGGTCATTTTCAGATAAATCCTTCAATAATTGAGCTTTAGAAAAATCCAGGTACAATTCCAGCGTTTCAGGACCCAGTTTCTGATTGATTTCAAGAAACAAAAGTCCGTTCTCATTCAAATACTTTTCAGCATCTTCCGCAATTTTTCTGTAAAAGATCAAAGCATCCGAAGTAGGGGAGAAAAGGGCCATTTTAGGTTCAAATTCTTTCACAGAATCAGCAATTTCAATCTCCTCCTCAATTCCTATATACGGCGGATTTGAAATAATGATATCATAGTTTTCAGCCAGATCAAAATTAAGATAGTCGGCATGGATGAACCGGATTTCCAATTGGTGATACTCTGCATTTCTTTGGGCTGTCTTCAAAGCTTTCTCAGAAAAATCAATAGATGAAACCTCTGCTTCCGGGAAATGTTTCTTTAAAACCAATGGAATAACTCCGCTTCCGGTTCCTATATCCAAAATCTTTAAACCTTGAAGTTTAAACTCTGAACCTTTAATCTCCCTGATAGCAATTTCCAATAATTCTTCTGTTTCAGGGCGGGGAATCAGAACATTTTCATCCACAAAGAATTTCATTCCGTAAAATTCTGTTTCTCCTAATATCTGCTGATAAGGTCTTCCGGTTTTAAGTTCTGAAACGAGAAAACACAGTTTTTCCTTATCATCAGTCAGAAGCTCCTGTTCAGCAAATCTTCTTTGCTGAAATGAATCGAAACCTACGATTTGATGAATGAATAAAGACGATAAAAACACACTTTCCGAGTCTGTATAAAGATCGGAAAGTTCTGTTTTGAAATATTTTTTAAATGCTGAGATTGTCATTTATCTTGTAAAAACCAGTTTTGTATCTGTAGACTTCTCTTCATCAATTCTGTATCCCTCATAGTTGAATGCTTTTACATCCTCCAGTGTTTTGGCATTGGTTTCTGCACAGAATCTGACCACAAGACCTCTGGCATGTTTTGTATATACAACGATGGTCTTCAGTTTTCCGTCTTTTAATTCATAAAAATCAAAATCAATGACTTTGTGATTCAGTTTTTTTCTGTCGATTACTTTTCCATACTCGTTGCTGGCAAGGTGAAGGAGGATTTCTCCTTTTTTCATCTCAGCATTCAACTGCTCTGTAATCTTTTCTCTCCAGAATTCGTATAGGTTTTTATATTGCTCAAATTCAAAAGGACGGCCCATTTCAAGTCTGTAAAGCATTACTTTATCAGATGGTTTCAGTAGACCGTAAAGCCCGGAAAGGATTCTGTAGTTTTTTTGAAGGTAATCTACAGCATTTTTATCCAGTGTTTTAGCATCAAGACCTCTGTAAACCTCTCCTGTAAAGGCAAACATTGCAGGAGCAGATTCTTTTGCTGTAGGTTTGGACTTCCATTTTTGATTTCTTTCCCAGTTTTCATCAGCAAGCTTTGGGGATATTTCCATAAGCTCGGAAAGGTACTTAGGAGATTTTTCTTTTAAATAAGATTGTATCAATGCTGCATCTTCAATGAATTTGGGAGTAGTGGTTTTCAACAGATCCGTTGAATTTTCCGTGTTCATTAATTTGGCAGGAGATGTTATAATTTTCATAATGTTAAAATACAGATAAGTGTTTAATATCAATACAATTCATGACCATCATTGCAATAAAATCAATCATAAAATGACAGATGATCAGAATTTTAATATTTGAATAGCGTTTATAAAATACAGCAAACACGACTCCGATAAAAAAAGGACCAAGTACCTGGCTTATGGTACCGTAAGTGCTGTGCAGAATTCCAAATAAGACAGCTGAAATAACAATGGCAACTGTCGGGTTATTATAGATTTTTTCAATCCTGGGCTGGATATAGCCCCGCATCAGAAATTCCTCTACAATAGCAGCCGTAAGGCATGTAAAAATAACTAAAAAATAATTATTTCTAAGAATGGGAACAAGGTTGAGAAGCTTCTCACTCATTTTTTCCTGTGTAACGAACATGACGACTGCATTCAGAATCGCTCCGCCAATCAGACAGATAAAATATAAGCTCACAACAGTTTCGATGTAAAATGTTGCGGAATATTTCTTCTCCTTTTTAAGAAAAAAAGCACTTTTCTCAATAAAGACATTGTATAAAAATACAGTGATAAGAACTATCCATAGTATAATTCTGCTGAGAAAGAAATTGGTTTCTGTAATTCCTCTTATTCCCGTTATTGTGGTAACAGCAGGAAAAGAATAGAGCATCGCTGCCGCTAAAATAACAAAAGTGAGTAAAATTCCTACAGCATATTTCCCGGTAAGATTCATAATTCAGTATCCTAAACCTTGAACTTTAAACTTTAAACTTTAAATTTTGAACTTTAAACTTTGAATTAAATGATCCCTTTTCCCTGACGGATGATTTCCGGTTCTCCTGAAGTAAGGTCTACAATAGTAGAAGCTACATTATCTCCATATCCTGAATCAATGACGATATCTACCAGATGATCATATTTTTCAGCAATAAGTTCAGGATCGGTAGAATATTCGATAATTTCATCATCATCTTTAATGGAAGTGGATGCTATGGGATGGCCCAGTTTTTCAACAATAAGCTGCGGAATCGGATGATCCGGAACACGGATACCAATTGTTTTGTGGCCTTTATAGGCTAAAGGTAAACTTTTGTTGGCTTCAAGAATGAAGGTAAACGGCCCGGGAAGATGGCTTTTCAGAAATCTGAAAACTGACGTATCAATAGGTCTTGTAAAGTCAGAAAGATGGCTGAGATCATTACAGATAATTGAGAATTTAGACTTGTCAAGCTTCATTTTTTTAAGCTGAGCCAGCTTTTCCATGGCTTTTATATCAAAAATATTACAGCCTAAAGCATAAATCGTATCAGAAGGATAGATAATCAGCCCGCCATTGTTTAATGTTTTAATAACCTCATTCACAAGATTTTCCTGTGGGTTCTCTGGATAAATTTTTAATATTTTTGCCATAAAACAAAGATACAAATAATAAAATAGTTTTTATAAAAGTCCTTTATTTAAAAGAAAAATTAGGATTTGTAAAAATTATTCGTACCTTTGCAATCCAATATCGCGGGATGGAGCAGTAGGTAGCTCGTCGGGCTCATAACCCGAAGGTCATCGGTTCGAGTCCGGTTCCCGCTACTAAGCAAGTGCTTTCGGTAAGCACTCTAAAAATACACCGCGGGATGGAGCAGTAGGTAGCTCGTCGGGCTCATAACCCGAAGGTCATCGGTTCGAGTCCGGTTCCCGCTACTAAGCAAGTGTTTTCGGTAAACACTCTAAAAATATACCGCGGGATGGAGCAGTAGGTAGCTCGTCGGGCTCATAACCCGAAGGTCATCGGTTCGAGTCCGGTTCCCGCTACTAAACGAAAGAGAAGCAATATCATATTGCTTCTCTTTTTATTTCCCGGCCATTGTAGGCAAAATGAAGCCCACGGAAATTTGATTTAATCAGTATTCATTTCCTTCCATTTTTTATAAGCTTCTTTCATACAATGACCGCACGGACGGTAATTGTTTTGTAATGCTTCTTTTTCATCTGCAAAGAAAACCCTGTTCTCTTTCTTCATTCTTTTTCCTGAGCGGCAGCTGAGCAATCCATAGATTTTCAGTTTTTTATTTCCTCCAAAACGAATTTCCTTGCTATGAATTTTACTTCTAAGGTTTTCAGATGATAGTTGAGAATGCTGAATCATGATTCATCTATTGATAACGTTTAATAATTAACTGGCTGCATCATGGAAAATAATACCTAAAGCATAACGGTTTCCATCTTTAACTTCACTTACGCCATGTTTCATATTGACCCTGTAATAGCCTTTGGTTCCTTTCTCTGGTTTAAACTGAGTCGTAAAAATAAGAACATCTCCTTTTTGGGGTTGCAGAACAATAGCCTTTGACTGAGCTCTGGGAATCTGTTGGGTAAGCACAAACTCACCACCCGTAAAATCCTTGCCGGGTTCGCTGAGCATTAAAACAATCTGAATGGGAAAATAAATATCTCCATATAAATCCTGATGCAGCGTATTGAATCCGCCTTTTCCATATTTTAAAATTAAAGCCGTCGCTTTTTGCTGCCCGTTAAGATGACATTGGTCTAAGAATTCCTGATGATCTGAAGGAAACTGGGTGTCTATTTGTAAAGCTTTAAACCATGCATTGGCAACAGGAGCCAGATAAGGATAAATAGTTTTTCGTATGGTTTGAATAATTTCAGGCAATGGATAGTTAAAATATTTATATTCACCCAATCCGAAACGATGTCTGGCCATGACAACTGTTTTCCGGTAAAAAGCTGGATGATCATAATCCGATTTTAACATCTCACATTCATTTTCAGACAGCAGATCATGAATGATGGCATAGCCGTTTTGATGCATTGTTTCCGTAAGGCTTTCCCAGTCAATATTCTTGATTGTATGAATGATATCTTTCATTGTTTTGATTTTATTCTGCAAAAATCTACAGTTCTTCAGAACAATACAATCCGAAACATGCGGTATTTTTATAGATGAATAAAGAGTTATAAAATATCTGGCCTATTGATTTAATATATTTCTGGATGATACCACTGGTCCTGTTTAAGGCTACCTTTGCTCTGTTAATAAAATAGATATAACGATGAATTACATTATTAAAAAGGCAAGTCTTGAGGATCTTGATGAAACAGCTGAATTGTTCAATCTTTATCGTGTTTTTTACAGACAGGAATCAGATGTTGAAAAGGGGAAGGCTTTTCTCAAAGAAAGGTTTTTAAATAGTGAATCTGATATTTTTCTTGTAATAGCAGAGGACAAAGCAGTAGGATTCGTGCAGCTTTACAAATTATTTCACTATACCAAATTGCAAAAACAATGGCTGTTAAGTGATCTGTTTGTTCATCCGGACTATAGAGGAAAAGGGTTTTCCGTGGCATTAATTGACCGAAGTAAACAATGGTGTGAAGAGACAGGAGCTTGTGGACTTATGCTTGAAACCGAAAAAACGAATGATATAGGAAACACATTGTACCCGCGCTGTGGGTTTGAATATGACGGACTACATAATTACTACCACTGGTGGAAGTAGAATAAGGCTATTCAGTACTGATCATACCGCAGCTTTTTCAGCTACTTTTACTTCTATAAGGACAAGTAGTATTAGTTCTACAGTTCTGAACGTTTAATTCTACAGGTATTTTCAGCCAGCAGAAGGGTATAATCCTATTTTTGTAAAGCTCTTACAGATCATGGGTAGGACAGTTGATCTGTAGAGCGTATGCAAAAAAATCTCTGCCTATTTTCTACTTTTTCCCCAAGGTTTTATGATTAGTACCACAAAACTGCTTTTTCCGGCGGAGATTTTTTGCTTTTGAATACAAAAAGAGAATGACGATCGTCATTCTCTTTTTGTATTGTTAAAATATATGTAAATATTATTGAGCTAGTTGAGTGTAAGGAGTAAGCTTGTTGTCATCAGACATCGTCTGTCCCAGAAAGTCTCTTTTCTGATCCGCTTTCATTCTGCCTGCAGCATCATTCGCATTGAAATAAGCTTCACTTAGTTTTGTAGCGATATCAGCAGGTTTGAAATCGAATTTTGTATCTCCTTCAACTCCAAGATATCCGTTTTTTCTTGTAAGGTTGGTAATATAATTGTTGTAATTGATCATTGTTCCTCTCATCATATTGTTATGGTATTCCATACATTTCTTAGCTTTTTTAGATGAATTGTTCAGGATACAGTTTTTCATGTTGTTTCTGTATAAAAACCATTCAGATTCTACAATACCATATTCTCTACCCAAAGCAATCTTTCCGTTATTCACAATATTATTATCGCCTTCTTTTGTAGCGATCGTCTGAAGATGTTGAATAACCAATGGAACGGTAGCTTCGATTTTTGATTTTGTATCTTTCAGTATGCTAAGATCGGCAGCAGGAGAACCCTTCTTTTGTGCTGTAGTAACATTAAAAATAAGCAGTAATAGTACAATCAGTAAATTATATCTTTTCATGAGAAATTTTTAAAGCACTAAAATAAATATAATTTCCCGGTTAAAACAAATTCATTTTAATTTTATTTAATAAAATTTAACAAGTTTTAAGAATTTACCTCTGAATTGCTACTTTTTCTATCAATTAAGCAGGCTATATTTTCACTCTCTTAAAAATTTAATATATTTTAACTATTTTTATTTAATTGATTATCAAGCGTTTAATGTTTTGCTGGTACTTATCACTAAAAAAATAGTTGTTTGATTCAATTTTATTTCTACATTTGTATAACTAAGTTCTTAGTGATATAGAAGTCAAAAGGTTTATATCACGATAAATGATAAATGAACAGGATATGAAAATTCAGACTTTAACAAAAGCAGAAGAACAGGTAATGCAGTATTTATGGAAGATAGAAAAAGGATTTCTTAAGGATGTTCTTGATCTTTTTCCGGAACCCAAGCCCCACACCAATACGGTATCTACCATTTTAAAAGTGTTGAAAGACAAAGAATTTGTAGACTATCGTGTACATGGAAGACAGCATGAGTATTTTCCGCTGGTTTCAAAAGAACAGTATTCCGGGAAAACCATGAAAAGTCTTGTAAAGAACTATTTCAAAGGCTCTTACAAAAGTGCCGTTTCATTTCTGGTAGAAAAAAATGAAATGACGGTAGAAGATCTTGAGATGCTATTGGATGAACTCAAAAATAAAGACTAGGACCTATGGAAGCAATACTTTTATACTTTGGAAAAATTATTTTATGTTCAGGTGTAACATTTTTGTATTATCAATTGTCTTTAAAGGACAAGACATTCCATCATTATAACAGATTTTATCTGCTGGCAGCAATTGTGATATCCCTGTTATTGCCGCTCATCCGAGTAGATGATTTTACGATAGAGGTGAATAATGATATGTATATGCTTCTTGACAAGATTCAGAATTTTAATTCAGAAAAAAATATAAACAATGGTAACCTTTATTTTAACATTATTTTTTCAGCTCTGGGACTGGTTTCTTTCTATTTTCTAGGAAGGCTGCTGTATGGGATTTTTAAAATCCAGCAGTTTAAAAATCAATTTCAGAAAGAAAGCTTTGACGGGATCAACTTTTACCGTACAGACCTTAATGAAGCTCCGTTTTCCTATTTTAAAAACCTGTTCTGGAAGAATACAATTACCCTGCATTCTGATATCGGAAAACAGATTTTAAAGCATGAAATGGTACATATTGAGCAGAAACATTCCTTTGATAAGATCTTTATCGAGATTATTACTTCTGTTTTCTGGTTCAATCCGTTTTTTCATATCATCAAAAAAGAAATTAATCTCATCCACGAATACCTGGCGGATAAAAAAGCCGTACAGCAGTCGGACACCAAAGCATTTGCGCAGATGCTTTTAGCAAGCCACTTTTCCGGAACACAGTTGCCTGCTGCCAGTCCGTTTCTAAGTTCAAACCTTAAAAAAAGACTTAAGATGTTACAAAAACCAAAAACCAAGTTCGGATATGCGCGAAGAATTCTTGCATTACCGGTTTTATTTACCGTAGCGTTTGCTTATCTGGTAAATGCGAAGAACAGAGAAATCGAAGAAACCAATCTTTCTATTAAAAAAGCAGTTTCAGAAATCAAAAAAGATACCATCAGACCTGAAAAATCGGTTCAGGGAAATATCCCGGAATTAAAAACCTTATCACCCGGTGAACACAAAAAATTAACTGATCTTGAAAAGAAGATAAAAGAAAAAGAGAAGGAGCTGGATGGATTGGATCCGGAAAGTGATGCCTTCAGTGATAAAATTGAAGAAATAAGTAATCTGGCATCAGAGATTGGAGAGGTCGCTGCCAAAGTTGAAGTTGATAAATATTTCAATTCTGCTGAATGGAAAAATCAGATGAAGGAGCTTGAAAATATGGATCCTCTTGATAAGAAAGAACTTCGCAAAATAAAAAGAGCAGCTAAAAAAGCGGGAAGAGAGGCTGCAAGAGCGGTAAAAGACATCGTTCCGCCCACACCGCCTAATGCACCGGATGCACCTCTGGCGCCAATAGCTCCAGAAGCTCCACTTGCCCCAAAGGCTCCTAAAGCTCCCAAAGTAGTTTATTTTAAAAATAATAACACCGTTTACTATAAGGATCTGAGCGCTAAAGAAAAAGAAGAAGTACGCAAAGCAATGGCAGAAGCCAGAGATGCGATGAAAGAAGCTTTAAAAGCCAGAGTAGAAGGTGAAACAGCAAGAGCCGAAGGAGACAGAATCAGAGTGAAGGCTGAAAGAATCAGAATTGATGGGGAAAAAATCCGAAAACAAGTTGAAAAAGCCCGTGCAGAAGCAGAGAAAAGATCTGTCAGCTTCAGAGACGGAGCATTTATTAAATTTGACGGTAAACCTGATGTTATTGTAATGAATGCTGATTTTATCAAAAAAGATGGCAACGGAAATATTGCCATGAATGGGGTGAAAAATTTCAGAATAAGCGGTAATGATGATGTACAATACAAGTATTATATTGACGGAAGGGAAGTTTCTAAGGACGATGTTAACTCATTGGATACAAGTAATATATCGAAAGTTAATGTCAATACTCAGAAAAAAGGAGATGTTAAGCAAGGGGAAATAAGAATTGAAACAAAGAAATAAAGTTCCATCAGGCTTTGTCAGTTTCAGATTGGCAAAGCCTTTTTTTAAACATACATTATGAAAAGTAAAATTCTATTTTTTTTATTTCTGGGTGGGCTTGTCAGTGCACAGGTCAACAGGTTTTTTTATGAATACAAGTTTATTCCGGATTCCAATAATAAGGAAGATGTAAAGACGGAAATGATGATGCTCGATATCGATAAAAACGGATCAAGCTATTACAGCCGTGATAAGTTTGTAGCAGATTCCACCGGAAAAGCAGAACTTGAAAAACAATTGAAAGCAGGCAGCGGAAATATCAGTATCAACAAAAGAGAAAGGCCGGGGCAGGTTTCCTATAAAGTAACCAAACAATACCCGGATTTTAAAACTTATCTTTTCAGAAGCATTTCCACAGATAAATATAAAATAAAAGAAGATCAGAAACCGGAATGGAAGATATTGCCCGAGAAACAAAAAATAGGAGCGTATCAGGCTCAGAAAGCCACTGCCAGCTTTGGAGGAAGGGAATGGATAGCCTGGTTTACGACAGATCTTCCTTTTCAGGATGGGCCTTATGTCTTTTACGGTCTTCCCGGTCTCATCGTAAAGATTGAGGACACCACCGGATCTCATATCATGACGATGATAGGCAATAAAACGATTAATACTCCGGCTGCTGACTCGGAAATGCAGATGCCTGATCATGTAAAAGTGTTGGGAATAGGCGGAAAAGAACTGGAAGTCACAAAAGATCAGTTCAAAAAAGTATGGAAGGCTTATGTAAATGATCCGGCAAAGAATATGAGAGAAATGTTGATGAAAAATGGTGATGGCAATACCAAATTTAGTTTCAAGCTGAGAACAGAAGGCGGCAAAGAAATCTCAGATCCCAATCAGGTACTTAGGGAAATAGAAAAAAATACTAAAGAAGCCCTAAAAAAAGATAACAATCCGATTGAACCGGATCTGGTAAATTAAAAATTATATTTTCTAATATCTGCAGGATGGCATACGTGTCATCCTGTTTTTGTTTGACAAAAGAAGTCAAATAAAATGTGACAAATATCAATTCATGATGTTATAATATATTTTTTTATCTTTCAATAAGCAATAAGCAATAAGCAATAAGCAATAAGCAATAAGCAATAAGCAATAAGCAATAAGCAATAAGCAATAAGCAATAAGCAATAAGCAATAAACTTTATATCTTATGACAGAAAAGGAAAAATGTGCAGCCGGACTTTTATACAACGCCAACTACGATAAAGAACTGATACAGGAACGCATTGCATGCAAAGATTTGTGCCAGGAATATAATGCTCTCAAAAACTCCGATTCCGAAAACAGATACCAGCTTCTTAAAAGGATTATCGGCAGTATAAAAGAAAATATCTGTATAGAGCCCAGTTTCTGGTGTGATTACGGATATAATATAACCGTAGGAGAGAATTTCTATGCCAATCATAACCTTGTCATTTTGGATTGTGCCAAAGTAGAGTTTGGTGATAATGTGTTTATCGGTCCCAACTGCAGTTTCTATACTGCAGGCCATCCGCTTGATGCACTGCAAAGGAATGAAGGACTGGAATATGCACATCCCATCAAAGTAGGCGATAATGTCTGGCTGGGAGGAAACGTCGTTGTACTTCCGGGTGTTTCTATCGGAAATAATTCTGTGATTGGAGCTGGAAGTGTGGTAACGAAAGATATTCCTGAGAATGTAGTGGCCGTGGGAAATCCGTGTAAGATTGTGAAAAATATCCCGGAAGAATAATATACAGGATCACTATAAAGTAAAATCCCGAAACAATGTTCCGGGATTTTTATGTTTGAACAAGGATCAGTGATTATGCTAATTTCTGAGAATCTGCAACAAACTGAGCCAATCCGCTGTCTGTTAATGGGTGCTTCAATAAGCTCAGGATCGGAGGAAGTGGAGATGTGATAACATCAGCTCCGATTTTAGCACAGTCGATGATATGCATTGAGTGACGGATAGAAGCTGCCAGGATTTCAGTTTCGTACATATAGTTATCGAAAATCAATCTGATTTCCTGAATAAGGTTCAAACCGTCTGTAGAGATATCATCTAATCTTCCTAAGAAAGGAGAAACATACGTTGCTCCCGCTTTAGCTGCCAGAAGAGCCTGTCCCGGAGAGAAAATTAATGTACAGTTAGTTTTGATACCTTTATCGGAAAAATATTTTAAAGCTTTGATTCCATCTTTGATCATCGGAATTTTTACAACGATATTCGGGTGAATAGCAGCCAATTCGTCTCCTTCTTTAATCATTTCTTCATACGTTGTAGAAAGAACTTCCGCAGAAATATCTCCGTCTACAAGCTCGCAGATCGTTTTATAATGGTTTTTGATGGCTTCAGCTCCCTGAATACCTTCTTTTGCCATTAGTGAAGGGTTGGTTGTTACACCATCTAAAATTCCAAGATCTCTTGCTTCCTTGATTTGCTCTAAATTAGCTGTGTCAATAAAAAATTTCATTTTGATAAATAGATTTATTGATACAAATATAGGGAATTAATTGGGTTATGAGGTATGAATTTTGAGTTACGGGGTTTTGGGTTTGCGGTGGTAGAGTGAGAGGGTTTGAGGGGAAACGGGTTTGGCTGTGGGAGTGTATGAAAGTAATTGTTTTTGAAATAATAAAAAAGAAATTCCCTACATATTCGTCAAACTGTTATTTTTGCTTCTAGCTTCTAGCTTCTAGCTTCTAGCTTCTAGCTTCTAGCTTCTAGCTTCTAGCTTCTAGCTTCTAGCTTCCAGCTTCCAGCCAGACCAACTTAAATTACCATCCATGAAAAACAATAGTTTCAGCGCCACATTGGAAATCATAGGAATTAATCCTTTTGTATTTGTTCCGGAAGAAATACTGGACACAATTTTTGAAAAATCTGGTAGAAATAAGAGCCCAATCGCTGTAAAAGGAACGGTGAACGGGAAAGAATTCAAACAGAATCTTATGAAATATTTAGGTGAGTGGAGGCTTTACGTGAATCTGACTATGCTGAAAAATTCTCCGAAAAGAATCGGGGAAATTATTGAAGTTGTTCTGGAATATGATGATTCCGACCGAAGTATACCTATTCATCCTCAATTAGAAAAGGCAATCAAAGAAAGTGCTTTAGCTAAGGAAAATTTTGAAAAGCTGATTCCTTCAAGAAAAAATGAGCTGGTAAGGTATATTAATAATTTAAAAACTAAAGCCAGTATTCAGAAAAATATTGAGAAAATCATCAGGCATCTGCATGGTGAAACAGATTTTTTCGGAAAGATGATTGAGTAGGATCATAGCAAGACAAAATTTCAAATAATACAGGAAATCTGGAATTATAAAAGAGTAACTCTGCACAAAAAAATATATTTTAATTTAATGCAAAGATTAGCTTAAATTCTCTTATTCCTAAGGGTGCTAAGAAAGCGACAATATTGCTGATGAAGCTTTATGATATACATGCGCTTAGAAAGAATCAATGAAATAGATTCCATCCTTGGCTTCCTCAAAAATTTAACAGCATTTACCTGATCTTTGCGTTAAATTTAAATCATGATTTTTGATATTAAAACATATATAAATAAACAAAAATGCCGGAAAAACTTCCGGCATTTTCTTTTTTACTAAGAATTTAATGCTTTGCTAAGCTTCACAGCATCCTGGTTGGTAGGATCATACTGTATCGATTTCGCAATATGTTCTTTTGCTTTATTAGGATCTGTTTTCTGCTCTGTAAAGGCAAGATAGAAATAAGCATATGCCAGATTCTTCTTGTTTTGCTCTACTTCTTCAGGTTTTACCGTTGCAATATACTTTTCATAAGCAATTTTTGCGTTGGCATCATCTTTTGCAGACTGATAGGCATAAGCCTGGCTGTAATAAGCCGGAGCCCAGTCCGGTAATAAAGCTGATATTTTTTTCCAGGTATCAATTGCATTTGGCCAGTCTGAAGCCTCCTGATAAGCATTAGCCAGTTTTGCTAATGATTCTGCATCCTTGGGATTGGCTGCGATCTGTTTTTTAAGATCTTCGATAGTTGGATTAGTTGTTTGACTCGTTGCTGCTGAAGTTTCAGGCTGAGTCGTTTGTGCATTTACAAGACTTACACTTCCTGCTAGTATTAAGCCTAAAAACAGGCTATTAATTTTACTCATTTTCATAATCTTATATTTTAAAGTCAAAATCTAAAATTCAATAATAATTCCACAAAACCGTAAATTTTAGAGGCTTTAAGTTTTTTTAGAAAATATTAACGGGATTGATGTTTTTTTTAATTTAATTTTTGATTCGTTGATCTTTGAGGCTATCTTTGTGATTCGTTTTTTAATAATACTTATAAATTTCGTGGTATGAATATCATATTAGCTTCAACATCTACACTTTTTGGTGGAGAATATCTGGAATACTTAAGAGAAGAATTAATCCAACTTTATAACGGAATTGATGAAATTGTATTTATTCCTTTTGCAAGACCAGGCGGAATTTCCCATGATGATTATACCGCAAAAGCACGTTCTTTCTTTGAAACTATCGATATAAAAGTGAAAGGTCTTCACGAATTTGAAGATAAAAAGGAAGCCATTCATCAGGCAAAAGGTTTCTTTACAGGAGGCGGAAATACCTTTTTATTGGTTAAAACATTACATGAAGAAGGGCTGATGTCTGTCCTGAAAGAAAATGTATCAAAAGGAAAAGCCTATCTCGGATGCAGTGCAGGAAGCAATATCGGAGGCCAGAATATGAAGACAACGAACGATATGCCGATTGTATATCCGCCAAGTTTCGACTGTATGGGATTGGTGCCTTTCAATATTAATCCGCATTATCTTGATCCTAATCCCGACTTAAAGCATAACGGAGAAACCAGAGAAACCCGTATTCAGGAGTTTCTTACCCAGAATGATATCAAAGTGGTTGGTCTCAGAGAAGGGAACTGGATCAGAAGGACCAATGATTCCATTACTGTAGAAGGAAGTGAACTGACAAGGATTTTTGAAAAAGGAAAAGAGCCTTACGAAATAGAAGCAGGAAGCAGACTTTAATGAGCGAAAATGAAATTAATCTTTTCATAGAACGCAATCTCACTAATTTTTCAGTGAACAGTACCGGATGGAATGAACTGATCCGGAAATTGCTGTATGAATTTGCTTTGGCAGGCTGGAATATGGAATACCGTGTCTTTGGAAAGGAGAAGTTTGGTGAATTGAGATGCTATACCTATTCTGAGGATGAAACGCTTAATGACAAACTTAAAAAGATCAAAAGTAAATATTCGGAACTTTCTGTCAAGACCTGTGAGATCTGTGGAGAAGAAGGTAAAATGAGAACCATAGGCTCATGGCAGACCACATTGTGCCTGAACCATTTTCTGGAGCAGCAGCCCGTTATTGAGATTGATGATAAACAGAATATCAAAAGAAATAATGAGACCGTTCTGAATAGTAAAGATATTGTCAAAGCCGAGGTTGAGTATGATCTTCAGAGTTTATGGCTTTATACCCATCATGAAGAGGGTCTTTATTTCTCATGGCAGGAACCCAATTATTATCTGCTTTTGAGAAGCGTTCCCCTGTCTCTTTTTCCAGAAGAAAACCGGAATGAAATCTCAGCAGTATTTCAGGACCTCCGGAATTGTGAAATATGCGGTTATAAAGCCGTATACCAAAGACACTGCCTGAGATGCCACCACGAGCCCTGGAACGATTCCGGATTTTTTACCGCAGATTACGGGGACAAATCGAACTATATAAAGGAATGCCAGATGGACATTTTTGTAGATGAAGATGATTATGAGAAATATTTCAAACATGATCGTTCATTTGAAAAATCTCCTGGCCATCAGATACTTTTCACCTCCGAAGAGCTCAGTGAGTATGAAAAGCTTTTATTTTAACTATATTTGATCAGAATTTAAATCAATAGAAAAAGGCCCGGATACTCTTTGTAAACTGTAACGGAAACCTTTGCATGCAGACCCAAATAACAATGTAATGAAAAAAACATTTGCAGTTCTCATACTCTCTGTACAGATGGTTGCTGCACAGAATATAGCCCAAAAATTAGATAAAGTAACAAAGGATCTTATGGATTCTTCAGGAGCAATATCTTCCAGCTTGTCTTTTTATGTTTCCGATGAAAACGGGAACTTTTTATATGAATATCAGGGAAATAAAGGTCTTTCTACTGCCTCTACACAAAAGATTTTCACAGCAGGAGCTGCACTGGAAACTTTAGGAAAAAACTATACTTTTACCACCACTTCAAGCTATTCCGGAAATATCTCCGGAGGGACACTTAATGGAAACCTTTTCATCAGCTCCAACGGCGATCCTACTTTGGGAAGCTGGAGATATGATGGCTATAAACCCGAAAATTTTAAAAAGAAACTGATTGATGCTATCAAAAATTCAGGGATAACAAAAATATCAGGAGATCTGATCATTGATGATTCTTATTTTGATCATCAAACGATTCCGGGAGGCTGGCCGTGGGATGACCTGGGGAATTACTATGGTGCGGGTGTATGGGGAATCAACTGGAAAGAGAACCAGTTTGATATCAATATTAATGGAACCGATTTTAAAAGCTTTTCTTATCCGCTGGAAGGTGTGAAGTGGCTGAATGACCTGAAAACAGGAGGAAACTCGGATCAAAGCCTGATCTTTACTGCTCCTCACTCTGATGTCGCTTTGATTAATGGAATGCTTCCGGCTGGAAAAACAGTAACGGTTTCCGGCTCTGCTCCCAATCCGCCGCTGCAGCTGGCAGCAGAAGTAAAACAATGGCTGAAGGAATCAGGAATTGAACTTTCTGGAAAAGCTGTAACGAATTCTCAGCTTGAAATAGAAGGAAAAAATCCTTTATCAGCTCCAAAAAATAATATTATCCTCACTTATCAATCTCCGACTCTTGATAAAATTGTGTACTGGTTTCTGAGAAAAAGTATCAATCTGTATGGAGAAACATTAATTAAAACATTAGGAAAAGAGAAAAAAGGAAGTTCAAACTTCAAAAGCGGAGTTGCCTATCTGAAAGAATTCTGGAAATCAAAAGGGATCAATCCTAATATGATCAACTTTGCAGATGGAAGTGGGCTTTCCCCCCAGAATTATGTGTCTGCAAAAGCAGAAGTGCAGGCTCTTTTATATGCTAAAAAACAATCCTGGTTTGAAGCATACTACGATGGATTTCCGGTTCAGGATAATGGTATGAAAATGAAAAGCGGAACCATGAGAGATACCAAATCATTTGCCGGATACCACACCGCAAAAGATGGGAAAAAATATGTATTTTCGATTATCATCAACAACTATCAGGGAAGCGGAAATACTGAGCTGCAGAAAATCCTGAATGTTTTAAAATAAAATACTTTGAGAAAATCCATCCTCACCAGACTGAATAACTGGATCATTTTTGTTGTGATGACTACTTTGGTTATTGCCATTGTAGTGGCTTCAACATCGCTTATTAATTTTCTCAGAAAAGAGGAGATCAAAAGGATCAGTCTTCTTTCCAAAGCGATAAGAATACAACAGGAGGTTAAAACTCCGGATACTGATGTGCTGGATCTGCTGCCGGATATTCTGAACATTAACAATACCATTCCGTTCATTGTAACAGATAAATATAAAAACCCGATTCTTGACCTTGGATACTACAGAAATATTCCTGAAAGTACGATTAAAAGTCCTGAAAAACTGCAGGATCTGATCCGCAATATGGAAAAAAATTATGATCCTATTGAGATCAAAGTGCCGGATGGAAATAATCAGTTTGTCTATTATGACAACTCGCGTCTGCTTAATAATCTCAGGTATTCCCCCTATATTTTAGGGCTGTTTATTCTGCTGTATTTTGGTTTTTCTTTCTGGTTTTTCAAGACCATTAAAAAGACGGATGAAGGATATCTTTGGGCGGGTCTGGCTAAAGAAACCGCGCATCAGATCGGAACACCTTTATCATCCATGATTGGGTGGATGGAAATTATGAAGCTTGATAATCCGGATTCGGAAGGAGTACATGAAATAGAAAAAGATATTGAAAGACTCAGAACGATCTCAGAGCGATTCTCAAAAATAGGTTCTGTTCCAGAACTGAATGACAGAAATTTTAATAAAACCATTCAGGAGAATTATGATTATTTAAAAACAAGGATCTCCAGAAAGATAAATTTTACGCTTAATTTACCTACGTATACCGTTCTGGTTCCTCACAATAAAATTCTGATGAGTTGGGTCATTGAAAATCTGGTAAAAAATGCGGTGGATGCGATGAAAGGTGAAGGCTCTATTACCATGTCTGTTTTTGAAAGAAATAAGAATATTTTAATTGAAGTAAAGGATAATGGAAGCGGAATGACCAAACAGCAGGCACGAAATGCTTTTAATCCCGGATATTCTACCAAGAAAAGAGGCTGGGGACTAGGATTGTCACTGGCAAGAAGGGTAATTCATGAATACCACAACGGAGATATCAAAATATCTCAGACTGAAGTAGGAAAGGGAAGTACTTTCAGGATTACAATCAGAAAAGAGGATTGATTCTCGTTGAAATTATAGCAAATAATAAACCTAACAGGTTTTCAAAACCTGTTAGGTTTGTATCAGGATAAAGCTGAGAAAAATAAAAAGCGGGGAAATTTTCCCCGCTTTTCACTTTATTTTTTACCTGTAAGCCATTGAGTCTGCAGTTTCAGTTCTTCCGGTGTTGGATTCGCTTTAAAAGAAAGTGTTTCCATGGTCATTTTATCCAGAATTGCTTTTCCTTTCAATGTCATTTTCTCTTTTTTGCCGGCATTGTCTCTTAGAATGGTTACCGTAACTTCCTGCCCGTCCTTGATCGTTCTGGTATATCCGATAAAATCCTGTACCTTTTTGATATCTACCGTTCTTCCATCTAAAGCAAGAACCTGGTCTGTGATTTTGAATCCGATACTTTTTGCAAATGGAGACAGTGCAGAATGTTCATCAAAAGCAAAGGCATTGGTCTTTTCATCAAAACCTGTCTGATTCGGATCTTTGATAAACCAGAACAAAGGCTGGCTTTCCTGCTTTTTAATATCCACCCCTACCATGCTCAGATATTGTGCGTAAGGTGTTGGCTGGTTTCCTGCGATATATTTGTTGTAGAATTCTTTTACCTGAGGATATCCGGTAACTGTTACCAACTCGTCAATCAGTTTATCATCTTTGAAAGGTTTGTTTTCACCAAATCTCTGAGACAGCTTTCTGATCATATCCCGATATCCCATTTCTCCGTTGGATAATTTTCTAAGCTCGATGTCTAAGCACATTGCAAGGAGAGCTCCTTTCTCATAGACGTTTCTGTACTGATCTTTATAAGGTTCTACCAATACATTTTTACTCATTACTGTAAATGGCATTGTATCGTCATAGCTCTTGGAATTGGCAATTTTTTCACCAATTCTTTCAAGGAACTGATCTTTATTGATCAAACCTTCCTGGATCTGGAATAAGTTGGCAAAATATTCCGTTCCGCCTTCATACATCCATAAGTGCTGAGACATTTTCGGATCTGCATAATCAAAATAATGAATCTCTTCGGAATGGGTTTTCAGAGGGTTTACCGTATGGAAAAACTCGTGGGAAACCACATCTGTAATCGTATTGTCAATGGCATCTTTCGGCATTGCTTCAGGCAGCACCACACTTGTAGATTCGTGGTGTTCCAATGCTCCGAAGCCTTTAATGCTAGGTCCGTCACCACCGGAAAGGTAAAGCATGATAGCATACTTTTTATTCGTGTTCATATCGCCCAGGAATTTCTTTTGGGCAACCACCATTTTTTCAAGATTTTCTTTGAAATCGGCAGCTTTATATTTTCCTGTCGGAGAATAAACGCCCAGTACAAGATCCATTCCTCCGGCATTGAAGGTAATATAATCCGGCTTTGTATACATTAATGGTGAATCGGTCACCTTAGCATAGTTGGCAAGAGTATAGGTATCTGTAGATTCAGATTTATCCTGATCTACCAGTGCTGTCGTTCCATAGAAATCAGTGGGTTTCTGAACGACAAGCTGATAAGGAACATCCTGCATGTTCTCGATATATCCGATAAATCCGTGGGTATTGATCATGTATATCTTTCCTTCTTCAATATCAGTTCCTGAAGGAGAAAATACGGCTTTATGCTTTGAGGTATCCAATTCATCATCAAAACTGTCATTCACAAGATAAGAGATTTTGGAAAGACCCTGAGCATTTTTCAATGAATAGGTATTGTCATTTACTTTAGTATAAGTAAGCTCTTTTCCTTTATTATCATAAAATTTGATTCCTTCGATGAATCTTCCATAGTCGTCTACAGAATAAGTACCCGGAACTGTTTTAGGGAAATGAAATTTAATGTCACCGGATTTCATTTTTGGGAACTCCATGGTAACGGCTACTTTATCATCTTTTACATTGACAAGGTCAATAGTGGTTTTTATAGACTGTGCATTTGCTAAAAAAGCAGCAAAAATACCAAGGCTAAGTACTGTTTTTCTCATTAGGTTTAAATTAATAGTTAAATAGTTGCTTTTTTTCTGAATTTGTTACGAAAAAAAGTATTAAACTTTTCTTAAAATTTTAAGATCAAAAAAATGAAAGGCAAATCTGCTGGTGTGCAAATCTGCCTTTTTCTTTATTTAATATTTTTATAATTAATATAATAGTTGGGATCAAGCTCAACAGGAGAGCTGTTTTTAAGCTTTACAGTCTGCCATTCTTCCGTTGGATTTATGGTCTGGTCACCATTGATGAGTATCGGCAGTTTAAGGTTTTTTACCACATCGGTATACCGGAATTTTAAAGTATCACCATCCTGGGCATACTCAAGGGTTGGAATTTTTATTGTTCTCAGGTACTGATCAAATACTGTTGAAAAATCGATTCCCGATTTTGAGGAGATATAATTTTCTACCTGTTGTGTGGTAACGGTCTGATGATAAAAATCTTTATTCAAACCTCTTAAAATCTGTCTGAATTTTTCATCGTTATGGATAACCTGTCTTATCGTGTGAAGCATATTGGCTCCTTTCGGGTACATATCTCCGCTGCCTTCATTTCTTACACCATACCTGCCAATAATAGGAATATCATTGTCTATCAATTTCCTGATCCCCTGAACATAGGTTTCAGCAGATTTTTTGTCCATATATTTTTCCGTGAAAAGAGTCTCGGAATAATTGGTGAAACTTTCATGGATCCACATATCAGCTTGGTCTTTTGCTGTGATATTATTGGCGAACCATTCGTGGCCGCTTTCATGAATAATAATGAAATCCCATTTCAGACCCACTCCTGTACCGGAAAGATCTTTTCCTCTGTACCCGTTCTGGTACCCATTTCCGTAAGCAACATTACTCTGATGTTCCATGCCAAGGTGAGGAGATTCTACAAGTTTGTATGAATCTTCATAAAACGGATACGGACCAAACCAGTATTCAAATGCGGAGAGCATAGGTTTCACCTGTTGAAACTGTTTTTTTGCCTTATCAAGATTATAGTCAATTACCCAGTAATCCAGGTCCAGTTTTCCTTTTTCACCCTCAAATACATCTTTAAAATTGACGTACTTTCCTATACTCGGGATAATGGAGTAGGCATTGATAGGATTTTTAACCTCCCAGGTATAAGTAGTTTTATTTCCGGTTGTTTTTTTATCAGTGAGTCTGCCATTACCCACACCTACCAGATCATTAGGAGTTATAATTTTCATAATGATTCCGTTGTCAGGTTCATCGCTCCAGATATCTTTGGTAGGAAGCCATATGGAAGCTCCTATTCCCTCGTCAGCAGCTGTCATCCATGGGTTTCCTTTTTCATCTTTAGTGAAAACCCATCCTCCATCCCATGGCGCATTTTTAGCAATCGTAGGATTTCCGGAATAGATGACGTTAATCGTATATTTTTCGCCTTTTTTGAATTTTTTATTCGCTGTAATGAAAATAAAGTCTCCATCCTGTCTGTAATTGGCAATAGGAAAGTTTCCTTCCACTTTGTCAGCTTTCATAGGCTGCTGAAGGTCAATCTGAAATACAGGATTGGTAACATCTTTTATAATCTCAAAACTGATTTTATTATTTCCTTTGATACTTTTCTGCTCAAAATCCGGTTCTACGGAAAGGTCATATTTTTTGACATCCCAAAAATTTCTGAACTCGGTATTGGAACCCTTTAAAGTATCCTGTTTGGTAAAAGTCTTATCTTTTTCAAAGAACTGTCCGAAAACCAGTCCTGATGCAAATAAGAGGGTGTATGACAATTTTTTCATGTAAACTGTTATTAAATCTTTTCAAAAGTATAAAATTAAATTAATAGGCTGATGCCGGAAATCAAATTAAATAAAGATTTTAGAAAGGCATAAAAAAAGCCCGGTCATTGCCGGGCTCTAAAAACGGGTTAGGTTTTATTTTTTGATGAATTTCAGATTTGAAGTCGTTCCTTTGTCTTCAATTGAAATAATATAAGTTCCTGTCGTTAATTTTGAAACAGAGATTTTATTATCATTAATTGGTCCGTTCATTACTTTCTGACCGGCCATATTCGTAATGACAAACTGAGCTTTAGATGAGATTTCAGTTACATTCAATATATCACTTGCCGGGTTAGGGTAGATCTGGATTGAATTCTTATCCTTCACTGTCTCACTGGTGGAAAGCTGTTGCTGAATCAACACCGGATAATCCTCAACTTCACCATATTGCTGATTGCTGCATCCGCTGCTTGGCTGGCTTTCATATCCTAATACAACTCTCATAATAACGTTTCCTCCCGTATAAGCATCTGCCGGTACGGAGAATGTTCCGGAAACCGGTGTTGCTATGCTAGGTGCACTGGTGTAGATTACTTCAGAAGAAGAGAATACTCCGTCTTTGTTGAAATCGATCCAGGCGGTTACTCCATCGTTATACTGTGAGCTCGTCCACGCCTTGGAGATGCTTACATTATTCCCTGAAGATCCGGCCATTAGAGTGATCAGTTTCGAAGGATCTGTAGTATAGTCTGTGTAAGGAGTGTTGCTGCTGGTGTTTGAAACTGGGCTCATTCCTGCGCCGGTTACTGTAACATTGGAAATATACTCGTCAGCGGCATTGGTTCCGGTGATTGAACATTTAGCAAAAGATAATGTGGTAAAATTCGTTGATGCTGAATAAGAACCAACCGAACCTCCGCAGACATTGGCTACCTGTACTTCATATTGAGTAGCTTCTGTAAGCCCTGAAATGTTATAAGAATTTGTTGAAACAGGAACAGTAGTCCATGTGGCTGTCCCCACTTTTCTGTACTGTACAGAATACGTTGCTCCAACTAGCGCTGTCCAGTTTACAGATGCAGATGTTCTGGTAATACCACTTACCGTAACTCCTGTTGGAGCAGATGTTGTACAGGCGCCCGCTGATGCGGAAACAGCAGCATTCCCAATGGCATAGAATACATTATCAATGGCACTTACTCTTATTTTTACACCGGTGCCTGTAGCCAGAGAAGAGAATGAAAACGGCTCAGATCCGTCATTAGCTGTAGATGGGCTGATAACCGTCCATGTCGTTCCATTATCTGTAGTATAATCTATTTTAACATTCTGAACATTGTATGGTGCATTATTAGTGTTTACGACATCCCAGGTAACAGCTCCCGGTGTATTATTGTAAACGGTGGTTGAAGTCACTTTGAAAGGACCTTCATTTCCTATGTCCACTTTCATCAGGCTGCTTTGTGTCTGCTGCTGTGCAGCATCCGGATTGTTATCTCTCACCGTTACCTTGAAATTCATGGTTCTTGGGATATTGGATACAGTTTCCCAGTCTGTAGGGCTGGTAAGAGTACCATTAAGAACGTTGTTGAATTTAGGGAAATAACGGGTAGGGGAAGTGGTAGGCATCAGAGATCTGAAATTCGCGCCATTATTTCTGGTTGCACTTACCGGACCAAAAGCAGACGTAGCCAGATCATACTGTTCCCAGGTATAGGTCATCGGATCATTTTGTGTATCTGTTGCAGAAGCTGTTAACACAAAAGCTGTTCCTTTAGGGATCATTTTATTAGCCATTGGCTGAATAGAAGGAGGTGTATTCGCCACATTTGTAATAATTCCACAGTCCTGAGCATTAACGTAGGCTCCTACTTCTTCAATATTTTTGGTATGGAAATAAGCATCAGAATGCATCTGAACATTATAGTTGGTAATACCGGCATATCCCATAATCGAAGATCCTGATCCCGGTTCCATGTGGGCTCCGTGCAAAGCAATAGACATGGTGTGTGCAGCACCGAACTGGTGGCCAATTTCATGCGCTACAAAATCGATATCATAATTATCTCCAAAAGGCTGATCCGGAGTAGAAGGAGAAGTTATTCCTGCTCCTTTAGAAGTAGCATCATTGTTGTTTGCAGGGTTTCTGCAGACATTTCCTACATCTCCGGCACTTCCGCCGCCACCTCTGTGGCCAAAGAAATGTCCTATATCATAGGCAGCGTTACCTACACCAGCGGTATTGGTAAGGGTTTGCTGAAGCTGAAGGTTCCATGCTGCGGGAGCACTATAGGTACCATTTGAATTGGTAATTACATTCGAATAAGGGTCTGTCGCGGGATCTGCAAATATAAGTTGGGGAAGATCCTGTACGATCATGTGGATCCCAAAATCTTTTTCAAAAACACCATTTACACGGTTCATGGTAGCATTAATTCGCGCTGCTGCCAAAGGAACACTTCCGGCAAGCTGTGTGTATTCACCGTTTACCGAGATGGCAATTCTATAGGTTCTGTATTTTTGTTCGTTACTTTTATTAGCGCTCCCTAAACCCTTTAAAACGTTTTTTGTTTTAAGCAGCTTATTCATTTCTTTCTTTGCCTTCTCAGGCTCAGCAGTTCTGCATTCGAAAGGGTCTTCATGGGATTTGTTGGATTTGAAAAAGACTCC
Source organism: Chryseobacterium sp. X308 (assembly GCF_020733145.1). NCBI lineage: Bacteria > Pseudomonadati > Bacteroidota > Flavobacteriia > Flavobacteriales > Weeksellaceae > Chryseobacterium > Chryseobacterium sp. X308. Next base: position 37,405 of record NZ_JAJFZH010000020.1, on the reverse strand, counting down.
GTATACATCCTTTTCTTTATTGATGGGTTCTATGAATTCGTATTTTCCTGAATCAGTATCGAATGTCATAGATTGGAAATCATTAGGTGCTGTACTGAACCGGATTTGTTTATGTGGATTATCTAACCCGATACCGGCATAAGCTCCCAATTCATATCGGTCTGCCATTGATTTTTCAACTACAGGCGAACTGTAAACCGAAAACCTTTCAATTCTTCCATCTGCTGTAGGGATAGAAACGATTACAGCGTTTCCACCTTTTCCTGCTTCAGGAGCATTCTTTAGTTGATTTCTTAATGCAGAAAGGTCAAATTTGTAAGCATATTCTACCTTTACTTCCTTTCTTATCGGAGTAATTTTTTCCGAGACAGGTTCCCAGCGTTGTGCCTGCAAACCGCCCAGACTTAAAGCCAGTGCACAGACGAAAATAATTTTCTTTTTCATATTTTTATTGATTGTTGTTAAAGTTTTTAAAGATAGCGTATTTTTTTAAAAGAAATGTTGATATAACTGTGTTAATTATTCCAAACTTTATATTGTTGGTTAAATTTCATTGTTGTTTTTAATTAAATTAAGAATAAATATAATTAAGATTAATATTTTTATATAAAATGAGCGCTACTATTCAGCTGAATAGTAGCGCTTATGCTTTTATGAGTAAAAAATACTGTTTATTTCTGTACTGCAGGAAGATTTGCGTTGTTCTTCCGTACTTTTTTATAAGTAAACGTACACATCATGATGCTGAATTCATATAAAATCAACAGCGGGAATGCAGCCATCAGCATACTTAAAACGTCTGCCGGAGTAATGATTGCAGCTACTACCATAATTAAAACAATAGCGTGGCGACGGTAAGTTTTCATGAACGTAGGTGTAAGAATTCCGATGCTGGTAAGGAAATAGATCAGAATCGGGAAAAGGAAAATAACACCCATACCCAAAACCACCTGTAAGAATAATGTGGTATAATCACTTAAATCATAAAGGGGAACAATAATATCTGAGATTTTAAAAATAACCCCGAAATTGACTGCAAACGGAAGGATTAAAAAATAACCGCATAAAACTCCGGTCATAAAAAGCATCCATACCGCATTAATAATATAAATAGAATTTTTTTTCTCTCTCGGATGTAAAGCCGGACTGATAAAACGCCACAGTTCCCATACAATATAAGGAAATGCCACTACCATTCCACCAAAAATTGAAACAGCCATCATGACATTGAACTGCTGATACAATCTCTGTACACGAACAGGAAAGTCCTTTGGAAGATGAATACTGTCTTCACCTAAAATCATTCTTGAAAAATGATTAACAAGTCTGAAGGTAGGGAAATCATTTCTGGTAGGCCCAAAAAAGATATGGTCCATAATCCAGTTGATGTTAAAGCCTACCACAAAAGCGGCAACTATGATAGCAATAATCGATCGGATCAGGTGCCCTCTTAATTCTCCTATATGCCCAAGAAAGGACATGTCTTTACCTTCACTCACAGAATAAAATTTTAAAGCGCAAATTTATAAAAAAAATGACAGAAGCAAGAGTCTGTGAATGATTAGTTAGATTTTACCTGTAATCTGCAAAATCATCCCTCAGTTTAACATCTCCTCTGATTTATAAGTTCTAATTAATCCCTTCGTCTAACAGTTTATGCAGATCGATAATCCCGAAATACTTGCCGTTTTCCGTTACTACAAGCTGACCGATGTTATTTTCTTTCAGAATTTTCATGGCTTCTTTAGCCAAAGCACCCTTTTCAATTGTTCTCGGACGGGCAGACATGATATCTTTTGCTGATACCTTACTGATATCTTCTCCTTTCATCAGCATTCTTCTTAGGTCTCCGTCTGTAATAACGCCAATAATCTGGTCTCCATTCGTTACCACCGTGATTCCGTGGCTTGAGGCACTGATGGAAATAATGACATCTCTTATTGAAGAATCTTCCGTAACCTGAGGCTTTTGAGAAGAAAGGAACTGCTCTACTTTTGATGTCAGGTTTTTTCCTAAACTTCCTCCCGGGTGGAATTTGGCAAAATCATTCGCTTTGAAATCATTCAGTTCCATTAAAGCAACAGCCAAAGCATCTCCCAAAGCCATTTGTATAGTTGTAGAACTGGTAGGAGCCAGTTTATTCGGGCAGGCTTCGATATCAACATGAGTATCCAGAATAACATCCGAAAATTCTGCCAGTTTACTGGATCTGTTTCCGGTCATTCCAATTAAAGAAGAAGAGTAATCTTTCAAATAAGGAACCAGATTGGCAATTTCCGGAGAATTTCCTGAATTTGAGATACACAAAACCACGTCCTGTTTCTGAATAACTCCAAGATCACCATGAATCGCTTCCGAAGCATGTAAAAACTGTGAAGGAGTACCTGTTGAGTTTAATGTAGCAACAATTTTGTTACCCACATGTGCCGATTTTCCGATTCCTACAACAATGAGCTTCCCTTTTGCTGAATGAATGATCTCTACTGCACGGGCAAATTCGTCATCAATTCTGTTTTTTAATTTTTCAAGTTCAGAAATTTCTATTTCTAAAGTGCTTTTTGCAATTGATATAATGTTGGTTCTATCCATTTTACGATGATAAGGTATACAAAAAAGTTCCTAAAAAATGTTATATTTTAAAAAGAATATTTAATATAAATTTTATTTTTTATAAATTCGTTCGCTTTTATTTTAAGCAGAATTTTTATAACTTTGGGTGAGATGCAAATTTAGCAATAGAAAATTAGATGAGCGCAAAAAAAGCCAATTTATCAGGCGAATTGAAAAAGTATTTTGGGTTTTCTACATTTAAGGGCCAGCAGGAACAGATTATAGATAACCTATTGAATGGGAAGGATATATTTGTTTTAATGCCTACAGGTGGCGGAAAATCATTATGTTACCAGCTTCCGGCTCTTATTTCGGAAGGAACGGCAATAGTAGTTTCGCCCCTGATAGCGTTGATGAAAAATCAGGTAGATGCCGTGAACGGCCTTTCATCTGATGATGGGGTAGCACATGTACTGAATTCATCATTAAACAAAACGCAGACCAAACAGGTTTTTGACGATATCAAAAGCGGCAAAACCAAGCTTCTGTATGTAGCTCCTGAATCATTAATTAAAGATGATTACCTGGATTTTTTGAAAGAAGTGAAAATTTCTTTCTTTGCTATCGACGAGGCTCACTGTATTTCAGAGTGGGGACATGATTTCAGACCGGAATACAGAAATCTGAAACAGATTATAGACAAAATCGCCAATGTACCGGTGATTGCTTTAACGGCTACTGCTACTCCTAAGGTTCAGGATGATATCCAGAAAACTTTAGGAATGACCAATGCATTGGTGTTTAAAGAAAGCTTTAACCGTCCTAATCTCTATTACGAAGTATGTCCTAAAATCAATGTAGATAAGGAAATTGTAAAATTTATCAATCAGCATAAAGGAAAATCAGGAATTGTATACTGTCTGAGCCGTAGAAAAGTGGAAGAATTTGCCCAGCTTCTGCAGGTGAACGGAATCAACGCCCTCCCTTATCACGCCGGTCTTGATCAAAAAGTAAGAGTAGCCAATCAGGATAAATTCCTGATGGAAGAGGTAGATGTTATTGTAGCCACCATTGCCTTCGGGATGGGGATTGATAAACCGGATGTACGTTTTGTGATCCATTACGACTTCCCGAAATCACTGGAAAGTTATTACCAGGAAACAGGAAGAGCTGGAAGAGATGGAGGAGAAGGCCACTGTCTGGCGTTCTATGATCCAAAGGATATTGAAAAACTGGAAAAATTCCTGGCACAGAAGCCCGTTTCTGAAAGAGAAATCGGATTGCAGCTTCTGAATGAAGTGGTAGGCTATGCTGAAACTTCCATGAGCAGAAGACAATATATCCTGTATTATTTTGGAGAAAGTTTCGATCCTGTGAACGGAGACGGTGCAAAGATGTGTGACAACTCATCCAATCCACCAAAATTGAAAGATGCTACTGCCGATTTAAAAAAGGCCCTGGAGCTGATTAGAGACACAGGCGAGAAGTTCAAATCAAAAGATCTGATATCCGTCATTGTAGGAAAAGAAAATGCAGTGACGAAATCCTATAAACTTGAGCAAAGTTCTCACTTTGGTTTTGGAAAGGATGAAAAAGATAACTACTGGAAAACAATTTTAAGACAGGCAACTGTTCAGAATTTTTTACAGAAAGATATTGAAACCTATGGGGTTTTAAAAATTACAGAGAAAGGGAAAAGTGTTCTGAATGGCAAATCTAAAGACTCCTTTTTAATTGCTGAAGACAGAGAATTTGATCTTACCCAGGCGAAAGCTGAGAGTGACCAGGTACAGCAGCAGGCTGGAGGAGGTCTGGATCAGAATCTTTTTAACCTGTTGAAAGAACTGAGGAAAAAAGTAGCTAAAAAACATGGAATTCCACCATATACGGTGTTTATGGATCCAAGTTTGGAAGATATGACGGTTCAGTATCCGATTACAGTAGATGAAATTACCAAAATCTACGGAGTAGGGGAAGGAAAGGCAAAAAAATACGGTAAAGAATTCGCAGACTACATCAAAACATACGTAGAAGATAACAACATCGAACGTACCCAGGATATGGTATTGAAGCAGGTGGCCAATAAATCCAGCCATAAAGTTTTTATTATCCAGAGTACTGATAAAAAGATTGATCTTGAAGATATAGCAAGAGCTAAAAACCTTTCTATGGATGAACTCCTGAAAGAGATGGAAAGAATTGTTTACCAGGGCACCAAACTCAATATCGATTATTACATTGAAGATAATTTCGACGAGGACATTGTAGACGGATTCATGGAATTCATGAACGAATCTGAAAGTGACAGTATGAAGGTATTGCTGGATGAATTCGGGGATGAACTTTCGGATGAGGAAGTGAGAATGTTGAGAATTAAATTCATCAGTGACGTAGCGAACTAAAATGACTCTAAACAATAACGAAATAATTTTAAAAGAAATTCTTCCTAAGAAGAGTTTCTTTTTTAATATGACAGAAAAGTTGAGGATAGCTTTTTCTGTATTCTACCTTGCAATAGGTGTGTTTTTCATTACAAGTAGTTTAAATTCCAGCTTTTGGCTTTTTTCAATAATAGGATTTGGTGTTTTTTGTAATGCTTTATATGTTGCTTTTTTAAGATGGATTGTAAAGTATTGGAGACTGAAAAACAATTATTATGTAATTACAAATCAAAGAATAGCTATTGTTGAAAAGGAAAATGGGAAGATTGTAAAGTATAAGGAATTGAATGAAATAAAGGAAGTAAATGCCGAAATGAATACTAAACATTTTGGTAATATCATTTTTGGTGAACCTGAGACTTTTTTCGGTAAAAATGATGAAAGTTTTTCTTTTTTTAAGAGAAGAGGAGTCAATTTTACTGAAGATAAGTATGCCTTTCTAAGTGTTGGAAATATTAACGAAATTATTCCTTTATTTAACGAGTTAGGCTTGAAGGTTAACAAAACTTTTTACTAACTTTACACTGATGAAAAAAATATCTGTCATATTTATTCTGCCGGACTTAGAAACCGGGGGTGCAGAAAGGATTGTTACTACTATTGCGAATCATCTCTCCCGAGATCGGTTTGAGCCTAAGATTTTGCTGTTACGTAAGCAGGGCGGATATTTGAATTTTCTGAAAAAAGATGTCGAAATTATCGATATCAATACTGAAAGAATAAGACATTCATTAAGGCCTATTTTAGGAGAAATCTACAGAAGAAAACCGGATATTGTCTTTTCGGGTTTTGGTGAGGTAAATGCTTATTTATCCCTGTTTATAAAACTGTTTCCAAGAACGAAATTTATTGCGAGGGAAACTAATGTTGTTACACAGCATGTAACCCGCAAGGAGATTAAGTTTTTCTATAATTTTTACAACAACTATCAGAAGATCATTGCTCAAAGCGATGATATGATGAAAGATCTTGTCGATAATTTTAATATTAAAAAGAAAAAAATTGTCAAGATCAATAATCCTGTAGACTTTGATTTTATTGAAGATAAAATGGCCATGTCTTTAAAACCCGAATGCTTCAAATACAATTATAAAAATGTAGTGGCCATTGGAAATCTGTCTTCCAGAAAAGGGTTTGATAACCTGTTAAAGGTTTTTTCAAGGCTTAAAAATGAAAATATTATGCTTCATATTCTGGGTGATGGAAAAGATAAAGACCTTTTGCTTCAGACGAGGGAACTCTTAGGATTAAAAAAAGTGATTTTTCACGGCAGACAGGAAAATCCCTACCAGTATCTTAAATATGCGGACTTATTTGTGCTTTCTTCACGATACGAAGGATTCCCCAACGTTCTTCTGGAAGCTGGTGCCTGCGGAACTTATTCCCTGGCCAATAACTGTCCCGGCGGAATCAACGAGATTATCCAGCATAATATAAACGGAGAGATTGCAGATATTGAGAACCATGACAGGTTTGCCCGGGAGATTGTAAGAATCCTTCAGGGCAATTATAATCGGGATGCTGTAAAAAACTCTATTAAATCAAGGTTCTCAAAGAATATTATCCTTGATAAATATGAAAAGGTCTTATTGGATCTGGTCAAACCATAATGACTCCATTTGCTTTATAGACTGTTAATTTCTTACTTTTGAGGCTACAAATTTTATCTGAAAACCCATTTTATTCATGAATAAAATCCAAAAATTAGGATGTGCCTGTGAGAAACCTGATTTCCATTATACCGAATTCAGAAGTTCAGAATTAGGGATCGATTATACCAACGGAAGAAATGGAGAAGTGTCCATCCAACAGTGCAAATTATGCCAGAGAATCTGGATTCATTACCTTGTGGAATATGAGCATTATTCCAAATCAGGAAGATGGTATAAAGGAATTGTTTCGAAAAAAGACCGTCCCAACATCACTCCGGAAAACGCAGTGGAATATCTGGAAAGCCTTGAATGGTATGTCTATGGAGGCTCATTTTTTGAAAGTACGGGAACCATTGGACAAGGAAAGTTGAATGTATAATAATCCCTAATGATTTCTCACCATTAAATATCCACTCATGAAGCCATTTATTATTGCTGTTTTAATGCTGAATTCTGTCGTTATGATTGCTCAGCAGAAGACCATCTCCAGAAAAGAATTATTAAAAACTGCTCTTGATCAGAAAGTAAAATTCACAGAGATTCAGGAAATAACAATGGCTGCAGGACAAGGAGCTCCCGAACATCTGCATCCCTGTCCGGTTTTAGGAATCATCAATTCCGGAGAAGCCGTTTTTCAGATAGAAGGACAGGAGAAAGTAGTACTTCATACAGGAGATGCTTTTTATGAACCTAAAAATGTGAAAATTCTTCATTTTGATAATGCATCATCTGAAAAACCTCTTGTGTTTACCGCAATTTATCTTAAGGAAGGCGATGAAGAAAATATAAAATTCATAAAATAATACTTTTCATAAAACTAGAGCATATAATTATCATTTTTAAAATTGATAAAACTCACTTTGGTGCTTGGTAATTTATATGTAAATTTGTGAGAATTAAGATAGATAATAATAAACAAATTCATACAATAACATGAGTCAATTCGATGTTACCGTAATAGGTTCTGGTCCCGGTGGTTATGTTGCTGCTATCCGTGCAGCACAGTTAGGTTTCAAAACAGCAATTATTGAAAAATATTCAACTTTAGGCGGAACTTGTCTTAACGTTGGATGTATTCCGTCAAAAGCGCTTCTTGACAGCTCTGAGCATTTCGAAAATGCAAAACACAATTTTGCAGGTCACGGAATCATCATCAACGAGCCGCAAGCGGATATTGCCAGAATGATCGAACGTAAAAACGAAGTGATCAAGCAGAATACTGACGGAATCAGCTACCTGATGAACAAAAATCAGATTACTGTTTTTGAAGGAGTAGGAAGCTTCGAATCTGCTACTCAGATTAAAGTGACTAAAAATGACGGTTCTTCGGAAACGATCGAGTCTAAATATACTATCATTGCAACAGGTTCTAAGCCATCTACATTGCCTTTCATCTCTTTAGACAAAGAAAGAGTGATTACTTCTACGGAAGCTTTAAACCTTAAAGAAATTCCTAAGCATTTAGTAGTAATCGGAGGTGGAGTTATCGGTCTTGAACTAGGTTCGGTATACTTAAGATTAGGAGCACAGGTAACTGTTGTTGAATTTATGGATAAAATCATCCCTGGAATGGATGGAGCTTTAAGCAAAGAATTGACTAAAGTTCTTAAAAAACAAGGAATGAAGTTTATGCTTTCCACTGCGGTTTCTGCAGTTGAAAGAAACGGAGATACTGTAAAGATCACGGCTAAAGATAAAAAAGGTGAAGAAGTAGTTGTAGAAGGAGATTACTGTTTGGTTTCTGTAGGTAGAAAACCTTATACAGACGGTCTTGGTCTTGAAAAAGCAGGTGTAGAGCTTGACGAAAGAGGAAGAGTAAAAGTAAACGATCACCTGCAGACTAATGTTGCTAATATCTATGCTATCGGTGACGTTATCAAAGGAGCTATGCTTGCTCACAAAGCTGAAGAAGAAGGAGTTTTCGTTGCTGAAACATTGGCAGGACAAAAACCTCACATCAACTATAACCTGATTCCTGGTGTTGTGTACACATGGCCGGAAGTTGCTGGAGTTGGTAAAACTGAAGAGCAGCTAAAAGAAGAAGGTGTTGCTTACAAAGTAGGATCTTTCCCGATGAGAGCTTTAGGTAGAAGCCGTGCAAGTGGTGATATTGACGGTCTTGTGAAGATTATTGCAGACGAAAAAACTGATGAGGTTTTAGGGATGCACATCGTAGGAGCAAGAGCTGCTGACCTTATTGCAGAAGGGGTAATTGCTATGGAATTCCGTGCAAGCGCTGAAGACATCGCAAGAAGTTCTCACGCTCACCCAACCTATGCAGAAGCTATCAAAGAAGCTGCATTGGATGCTACAGCAAAAAGACCTATTCATATGTAATGATTGATTAAGAGATTTAATCATTTTAAATATTTAAAATTAAAGGCTGTTTCTTTTGGAGACAGCCTTTTTTATATGTTTTTGCTATAAAGAACGAAACTTGGTTTTGAAAAAAAATTCATCTATAAACCAATAACTGTTTACATCATTTTCAGATGGTCATAAAACTTAGAATGTTTTGGTGCAATGTTGAACTGGATCCCAAAAGTTATCCCTTTAAAATATTTTTCTTTATGAATGGGAAAAGCATATCCTGTATTGAGAAATATTGCATTAAATAACGAAAAACCTATTCTCGGTTCCAATGAATATGGATTAGCTGATACTCCAAACATTTCCCCGAAACGTAAAAAATTAATATGGATCTCCGGGATGAATTTATCAGTTTGGTCAGCTCTGGTATAAAGCAGGGAAGGGCCAACGATAATGGAACCATCATAGGTTTCACCCAATCTGTATTCTAATCCTGCCTGAAGAACATTCCTTCCGGTATAACGGTAGGAAATACCCAGTGCTGTTTTTTTCAGCAGCTGAGCATTTGAAAAAAACGTTAAAAAAATAAGAGGTAGGATTATCAATTTTTTCATGATTATTTTTGTTCAAATATAAAGGTTTCAGAGGCTTTACCAAAGATGAAGATGGACCTTTAAAGAATTATAATAGCATTGACTAGGTTAGCATCTTCAAATTTCCGTACCTTTGTCAGCTAATTTTATCATCAATGCAACTCGGAAAAACTCAAACTTTAACAATTTCAGAAAAAATTAATTCAGGATGGATCCTCGTAGATGAATCCGGTGAGAAGGCTTTTCTGCCTAAAATCTTTATTCAGGAAGAAAAAGAAACAGGTGAAGAAGTTGAAGTTTTTGTATATCAGGATGACGATAAATTAAAAGCAACCACTGAAATTCCTTTGGCTGAAGTAGGTGAATTTGCAGTAATGAGCTGTGTACAAAGCCTTCCTAGCGGAGCTTTTATGGATTGGGGAATCATTAAAGATTTATTTATTCCTTACAAGCAGCAGAAAACCAAAATCATCGAAGGGAAAAGATATCTGGTTTATATCTATGTAGACGAAGATATGGAACTGATTACCGGTACCACGAAGTTCAAAAGAAATCCTCAGTATGATGATCTTCCGTTCAAAAAAGGTGACAAAGTAGATTTGATTATGATGAACGAAAGTGAACTGGGCTGGAATGTGATCATCAACAAAAAATACATTGGTTTGATTTATGCTTCCGATGTTTTCAAAAAACTTTATCCATTGTCAGAAGAAACAGGATACATCAAAGCGATCCGTGAGGACGGTAAAATAGATGTTTCTTTGCAGCCGGAAGGTTTTGAAAATATTGATGAGTTCAAACAGAAGATTCTGAATAAACTGGAAGAAAATTACGGACTTTTGTATGTGTCCGATAAATCTTCTCCTGAAGAGATTAAAGATGAGCTTCAGATGAGTAAGAAAAACTTCAAGAAAGCAATCGGAGGACTTTATAAAGATAAGATCATCGATATCTCAGACGATAAAATCAAATTATTATAAAAATAAAAAACGGGCAGAAATTTCTGCCCGTTTTTTGTTACTCCCTGTTTTTGATCAAAAGCCATCCGTTGTAGATTCTTCCGTCAGAAACTTTTATGGTATACCAGTAATTTCCTGTAGAAATAGGATGGGATTCATATCTTCCGTCCCACTGGAAAGGTTTATTTCTGATAATCTCTTTGTAGATTACAGCACCTCTTCTGTCATATAAACTTACCTCCGTTCCCGGATAGTTTTCCAATCCTGCTATTCTCCACGCATCATTGATTCCATCTCCGTTAGGACTGATGGCATTGGGAATATTAAATATCGAGAAGTTTTTCTGTCCTATAATACATCCGGATTTTGTTCTCACATAAACGGTGTATTCTCCCATACTTAAATTGGTGAAAATATTGGAATCCTGCCATGTGGAATTATTTAAAGAAAATTCAAAGTTTCCGCTCTGAGAAAGAATAACGGTCGCTGTATTGCTCGTGATATTGACAGAGACAATATGTGCTAAAACAGAATAGCTTACCTGAATTGAACTTGTATTTTCACAACCGAAAATATTGGCCACTTTTACAGTATATGTTCCCGGAGTCGTTACAGTAATTGTTTGAGTGGTTGCTCCGTTATTCCATTCATAAGAATTAAATCCTGGTCCTGCATCCAGAACAACAGACTTTCCTTCACAAAAATCAAGCTTATCAGGAAGTTGAACAAAAGGTTTTGGATTTAGGGTAAGACTTAACCGGACTCCTTTGAAACATCCGTCAGGCGTTGCTACTCTTACGTGAATAAGTGTTGTTCCGGTATTCAATACGTAAGCTGAAGGATTGGCAATAGGGGTGCCTGCAGTATCAGTGTAGGTAAAAATATAACCGGCCGGATTATTAATAATACTGGCTTCATAAGAATGAAGATCGACAGTCATTGAATTTGCGGTAGTTGAATTACATAAAACCTGTGTTACATCTTTTGCAGGAACATTATCCGTAGACAGAGTTACTGTTATTGCCAGTTTTTCAGATTCACAGTTGTTTAATGTTTGCGTTACATAATAGATTTGTCCGCTTACCAGAGGAGTTGACATTGGAATTACATTTCCTGCTGCATTATAAAATTTAAGAGCAGTTCCCGTTACAATCAGTTTTTCTAAAGTAGGGTTGGCAGAAGCACAGAAATCCTGATTTACATTGGCTGTCGGTTTAGAAGTTGTATTTACTGTTACCAGAACTGCTGTTTTATTACTCTCACAACCATTAATAGTCTGAGATGCATAATAGGTCTGTCCATTGATAAGAACAGTTGTTGCAGGTACAATATTTCCTGCCGCATCATACCATTTTATATTCTGGCCTGTGATTTGAAGGTCAGAGATTTTAGGATTATTGGTGGCACAGAATGTTTGCTGGGTATTAGCCGTTGTCGGAAGAGCTGTTGATGTCACAATTACATTCTGGTTCTGAGTAGCGGTATTTCCATTTCCGTCGTGATAAGTCCAGTGGATAATATAGTTTCCGGGGCTTGAATAAGATAAAGGATCTGTTGTTGTTGCGCTAATTGCTCCCGCGCAGTTATCGGTAGCGGTAGGAATAGTAGTAACCATTGTATGACAGTCTCCTGTAATGTCTGCCAGCAGAGTAATATCAGGAACCGGAGCCGCATTATCACCTACAATCACGTTTACTGTAAAAGTCCCATCACAAGCACCTGATCCTGAAACCTGGCATATATATGATCCTGCCTGAGCTGTTGTTGCATTTGGAATAGTTGGGTTTTGCTCATTGGATGTGAAGCCATTTGGCCCGGTCCAGCTATATACTGTTCCTCCGGTAGCGTTGAGTTGGATTGTCCCATTAGGACATACCGGCGAATTAGAAGTAACAACCGCTGCAGAGGTACAATCCTGAAATTTAGCAATGAAAATATCATTTCCACCACCTGGCGACTGTTGAAAGGTTCCCGGTGTTGCAATACCAGCTGAATTCCCACTTGACATGCCTGTCAGATAAATGGCACCTTCATCATCTTTTGTCGCCTCTCCCTGTTGCGTTGCACCGTTTCCTGTGTAATAGGTTCCCCATTCTTTTACATCATTCTGATTGTATTTAATTAAAAACGTAGAAATATACATTGCGGGCATTCCCATATAGGCACCCGGAGTAGAGATGTCGGGCTGCCCGCTGGAATGCAGTCCTGTAAAAAAAACATTTCCGTTAGTATCAGGATATGCCAATAGCTGGAAAGAGCCTGTAAAGTTAAAATAGCTTTTGCTAATCGCATTCGTAGTTAAATTTACCCTCCATATTCCAGGCTGCCCCATTGGAAAAGCGGTAGTTGAATATCTTCCCGGAAGAATTAAAGTATTATTTACAATTCTGGCTTTCCATATCTGTTCCGAACCGCTGTTTCCATAATAGCTTGATCTCAGAACAGTATTTCCTGATTTTGAAATCTTAAGGTATAGTCCGTCTGATTCCCCGCCTTTTAACGGTTGAAAAGCATTGTTCATAGGGATTGCAGAAGATTGTGTTGCTCCAATTATTTCAAGGTTATCGCTTGAGGAGAGAATTTGGAAAATGGAAGTAGAACCGTCACTTCTTCCAAAGTAAGTAGCCCAATCGACATTCCCTGTTGTTGAATTCAGAGATGCCAGAATGCCGTCAGTATACCCGATCGGTGTTGATTTTGCAGGCTGCATGGCGTTAACAGTCGGAAAGTCAGCACTGAAAGAATCACCACCAATGTATACATGATTTTGATTGTAGGAAACAGTATAGAGTTTATTCTGCCTGCTTGAAGAAAACTCTTTTTCAAATGCAAAACTTCCGTTATTATTAAACTTTACCAAAACAATATTTTCATTATATTGTGCTCTTTGAACGGTTCCGCCTGCATAAATATTAAAACTTTCATCAAAATCTACATCTGCAAATCCGTCATTCATTCCGAAACCATAGTAAGTTCCCCAAAGCCTTTGCCCGGTTTTGGTCAGTTTCATCAGGAATGCATCAAGAGCGCCGGCAACATTTTGCTGATAGGTCCCGGAAGTAGCAAAATTTGTGGTACTGGTAGTTGTTCCGAAAACATAGCCCTTACTCTGAAGATCTGTTTTTATCCTGCCGTAATCTTCTCCGTATCCTCCTGCATAGCTTCCCCATATTCTTGTGGGTACCGGATCTATTACAATGGTCTTATCAGAAGTATTTACAGGAGCGGCAAATCCAAAAGTATGATCCCCAAGATCCTTAAAAGAAACATCAATATTTTTTTTGGTATTTCCGGCAATCCAGCTGTTAGGAATATTTTCATAGATTTCCCCAAATCGCACATTCATGGTGAGCCTTCCATCTTTTATTAAAGTAGGAGCTCCATTAAATTTCATTTTTATGTCTGAAATTTTTCCACCAGGATTGATGATAAAATTATATTCGATAGCTTTTAAAGAATCGTTAGGTTTAAAGAATACCAAATCTATATGAGGATAAATATTCTTATAGCGGACTTTTTGATATCGGTGAACATTACTAATGCCTTTTGGATTATCTGGAAGGTTATAATAATTATCATAATCCGGAGATCTGCCTTCCGCAGTAATTGTTGATTGGGTATTGGAATTCACGAGATCAATATCTACTCTGTGAATCAGTTTTTCATAAATATATTCACGGATATGGTACTGATCTGGGGCCGGAAGCGCATTTTTTTCCTTTTTTGAAAAATCAGGATTGCTGGTTTTCTTTATTTCGTAAATATCGTAAGAAAATCCTCCGGTTCGAAGCTGTACATTAAGACCGTTTGAATGGAAAAGGTATCTTACATCTCGATTTACCTTCCCGTTCTGATCCGTAATCTGACCTTTGTTTTCATAAAAATAATAGAAATTGTTTTCAGAAACTTTTTTCTGTGAAAATAGAAGTACCGCGCTCAATAGTGAGAACAGTGAAAGAATTTCCTTCATCAGGTTATTAATTTTGCGGCAAAGATATAAAAATAGACTTCTCATTAAATAATAACTAATCACAAACTTTCATTCACAAACATGATGGATGTCATGACATTTTTGTTTAATTTTTATGTTTAACAATTTTGTCAAAAATAAATTTTACTATAAATTTGCACAAATTTGTTTAACAAAAATGTCAAATCAAGCAAAAAAAGACCAAACACAGGAATTGATCAAGGAGACAGCGAAGAATTTATTCTTTGTGAAAGGAAAGTTTGATGCTACTACGCAGGAGATTGCAGATGAAGCAGGAGTGAACAGAACCCTTATTAATTATTATTTCCGTTCAAGAGATAAGCTTATCCAGATCATCTTTGATGAAGCACAAAGAGTAGAACAGGAAAAGTCGAAGATTATTCAGAATTCAGCTCTTCCTTTTAAAGAGAAGATCAGCAAATTCATAGAAAGCAGTCTTTCTACAAGCCTTCAGTATCCGTATCTGGAAACATATATCGTGTCACAGATCAATAAGGGAACCTGTCATCACAGAGAAATTGAGGAAGATATCCTGAACGATATGTACAAGGATATTGAAAAAGAAATGGAATTGGGAAATATTGAGAAAATGGCACCCGTTCAGTTTATTCTGAATATGGTTTCGCTGTTGGTATTCCCAAGTGCTATAAGACCATTATTCATGGAGAATTTATTAATTAATGATGAAGAATATGATAAAATTATTTCTGAAAGAAGAGAGATTATTATCAATATGTTGTTCAAAAACTAAAAAAAACTAAAGTATTTCTGAAAATGATTCGTCAAAAGAAATAAAATAATGAATGAAAATTAAATAAAAAATAAACGAAGTATAAAATTATGAATAGAAAACGTATAACTGCTACAAAGCTAAAAATTGGGATAGCTTCAGCATTTATGATTTTCGGCTCAACACTGATGTCTGCCCAGCAGCAGGTTTCCCTGCAGGAAGCAATTAAACAGGCACTTCAAAATAAAGCAGAAGCTAAAAAAGCTGCTTTACAGGTGAAAAAAGCCGAATACAAGATTGATGAAGCCAGAGCCGGTGCCCTTCCTCAGGTCACTGCGACGGCAGGTTTAACCTATAATCCGATTATTCAGGAATCTTTGCTGGAATTTGGAGGAGAGAAGATCAGAGCTCAGTTTGGGCAGCCTTGGGGTTCAACAGCTTCTGTACAACTTCAGCAGGCGATATTTGATCAGAGAGTATTTACAGGATTGAAAGCTGCAAAGTCAACAAGAGAGTTTTATGTACTGAACGCTCAGTTAACCAATGAACAGATTATTGAAAATGTTGCAACAGCTTATTATCAGGTGTTCGTACAGGAGGAAAACCTTAAAACGGTAACAGCCAGCTATGCCAACACTGAAAAAGTAAGAAATGTCATTAAAAGCCTGGTTGATAACGGTTTGGCAAAAGCAATCGATTTGGACAGAACCAATGTTCAGCTCACCAATATCGGTTCCAACAAGCAGGCTTTAATCAACTCTGTTGAACTTTCAAAAAATGCCCTTAAGTTTTATATGGGAATCCCGATTTCTACAGACATCGAGCTTGAAGAAAAACAAATCGAGCCAAAGCCTGAATTGATTGCGAGCAACGTAAATCTTAATGATCGTACAGAGCTTAAAGTTTTAAATAAAAACAGGGAACTTTTGGTTTTCAATAAAAAAGCGACTGAAGCTTATCTTTATCCATCAGTAAATCTTACTGCGAACTACGGATGGGGGGCCAACGGAGCAAAATTCCCATTGACCAATGGCCTTAGTAAAGGCGTTCTCTGGAGCGATTTTTCAGCAATTGGTTTGAATGTCAATATTCCTATTTTCACGGGTGGAGCTACCAAAGCGAAAATCAACCAGGCAGAAATTGATATTCAGGATCTTGATGTTGATATTGAAAACACTCAGCTGAGCTTAAGTTTAGATTATAAAAATGCCGTTACCAATATGGAAAATGCATTGATCAATCTCGAAAGCATGAAAGATAATGTAGGATTGGCGGAAAGAGTTCAGAAAAATACCCAGTCAAACTATCAGTATGGACTGGCAACACTTACAGAAGTGCTGGATTCTGAAAATGCTCTTACGCAGGCAAAACAGAACTATTCCAATGCATTGCTGGATTATAAACAGGCAGAGATCAAGCTGATAAAAGCTAAGGGTGAACTAAACACACTACAAAACTTATAATAAACTAAAATGAAAAAAACTTTAATATATATCATCGTAGCAGCTGTACTGGTAGGTCTAGCCGCTTACAAGATTGCGGGTAACAAAGAAAAACAGACTCAGGAAGTAAAAGAAGTTGCCAAGCAGGTAGATAAAATCAATGTTAATATTGTAACCGTTACAAGGGAAAATATTGATACAGACTACTCAGCCAACGGAACTTTTATTCCTAAGCAGGAAATGAACCAGTCTTCTGAAATATCAGGACGTATTGTAAGCGTTCTGGTAAAAGAAGGTTCAAGGGTAGGAGCAGGACAGGTTTTGGCAACCATTAAAAAAGATGCTATCGAAGTGGATGTTACCCAGGCTCAGAACAATCTTCAGAATGCTATTATTGATAACCAACGCTATGAGAACGCATATAAAACAGGCGGAGTTACAAAACAACAGCTTGATAACTCAAGACTACAGCTGAAAAATGCTCAGGCTGCAGTAAGAGCTCAAGGTGTAAAAGTAAATGATACAAGCATCCGTGCAGGAATCAGCGGTACGATCAACAAGAAAATGGTTGAGCCCGGAACGGTGGTTTCTCCTGGAACATCGATGTTTGAAATCGTTAATATCAACAGTCTGAAACTTTCTGTTTTGGTAGATGAAAGCCAGATCGGAAAAATCCAGCTAGGTCAGGAAGTTCCGATTAAAGTAAATGTTCTTCCGGAAGATTCTTTCGTAGGTAGAATTACTTTCATCGCTCCTAAAAGTGATGCCTCTCTGAATTTCCCTGTTGAAATCGAAGTACAAAACAGAGGAAACCTTAAGGCTGGTATGTATGCAACAGCTAAATTCAGTACAAACAACGGCGCAGAAACTCAGAATATGCTGACCGTTCCTGCAGAAGCGTTTGTAAATGGAGTAAGCTCAGGACAATTATTCATTGTTCAGAATGGTGTTGCTAAATTGATCAAAGTAACCATCGGAAAAGTTTACGGAGATAAAGTTCAGATTTTAAGTGGATTGAATGGAGGAGAGCAGGTGGTAACCAGCGGACAGATCAACCTGGACAACGGATCTAAAGTGAACATTGTAAAGTAGCAGATCTATGAAGTTAGCAGAAATATCGATCAAAAGACCCTCGCTGGTAATTGTATTATTTACAATTCTGACGTTGGGAGGTATCCTGAGTTATACACTCATGGGATACGAATTGATTCCGAAGTTTGAAACCAATATGGTAACCATTTCTACGGTATATCCGGGAGCTTCGCCTGCAGAGGTGGAAACCTCCGTAACCCGAAAGATTGAAGATGCCGTAGGTTCTTTGGAAAACGTTAAAAAAGTAGAATCTTCTTCATACGAAAGCTTATCCGTAATCATGGTTCAGCTGAATGATGGAGCCGATGTAGATTACGCTTTGAATGACGCACAGAGAAAAGTAAATGCTATTCTGGCAGACCTTCCGGAAGACGTGAAGGCGCCGTCTCTGAATAAATTCTCCTTAGATGATTTACCGATTATCACCATGAGTATTTCATCGGATAAACTGAATAGTAAGGACCTTTATGACTTATTGGATAAAAAGATTGAACCTATTTTCTCCCGTGTAAACGGTGTAGCTCAGGTTGACCTTGTAGGTGGGCAGGAGAGAGAGATTCAGGTAAATCTTGATGAGAAAAAATTACAGGGGTACGGACTTTCAATTGGAGACGTACAACAGGCCATTCTTTCATCAAACTTAGATTTCCCGACAGGAAGTTTGAAGACGAGAACTACAAAATCTACGATCAGACTTTCAGGAAAGTATAAATCTACGGAGGAAATGAACAACCTTGTTGTTTCCAATAAAAACGGAGCTCAGGTACGTTTATCTGATATCGCAACCGTTTTCGACTCTCAGAAAGATGTTGAGAAAGTAGCGAGATTCAATCAGTTTCCTACGATTTTGATGCAGGTTAAAAAACAATCTGATGCCAATGCGGTAGCAGTATCTGAAAGTGTTCAGAAGACCATTAAAACAGTAGAAGAAGCATACAAAGTTCAGGGAGTAAAAGTAAAAATTGTAAACGATACTACAGAATTTACCCTTGAATCAGCCAACCACGTTATTTTCGACTTATTCTTAGCGATTATCCTCGTGGCAATTGTAATGTTACTATTCCTTCACAGTATCAGAAACGCATTCATCGTAATGGTTTCTATCCCGGCTTCATTGGTGGCAGCGTTCATCGGAATGAACCTGATGGGATATACTTTGAACTTAATGAGTCTACTGGGGCTATCACTCGTGGTAGGTATCCTGGTGGATGACGCGATTGTAGTACTGGAAAACATTTACCGTCACATGGAGATGGGTAAAAGTAAGATCAGAGCGGCATATGACGGAGCTTCAGAAATTGGATTCACCGTTGCGGCAATTACCCTGGTAATTGTGGTGGTATTCTTACCGATTGCGATGAGTTCAGGTCTTGTAGCCAACATCCTTGCCCAGTTCTGCGTCACGGTAGTTATTGCCACCTTATTATCTTTATTGGCTTCATTTACCATCATTCCTTGGTTATCATCAAGATTCGGTAAGCTGGAGCATTTAACAGGGAAAAACTGGTTTGAGAAATTCATTCTTTGGTTTGAAGGATTAATTGACAAGTTTACACACTGGATCACAGGAATCCTTGAATGGTGTCTGAAAACAACGTTAAGAAGAATTTCAACAGTGGTAATCACATTCATTGTTTTAATCAGTTCATTCATGCTGGTAGCATTCGGGTTCATCGGAGGAGAGTTCTTCCCGCCAATTGACCGTGGTCAGTTCCTGGTACAAATGGAATTATCAAAAGATGCAACCGTTGAAAAGACAAACCAATTAACATTAGATGTTGAGAAATTCTTAAGAAATGATAAAGATGTTGTAGATCTTATCACAACAGTCGGACAGCAGTCTACAGGTTTTGGTGGTGCCCAGGCAACTACTTACCAATCTGAGGTTCAGGTGAACTTAACTGATAAGTCTGAACGTTCTGAAAGTACCAATATCAAAGCTGCAAAAATAAAAAGACAGCTGGAAGAAAAATTCACAGGAGTTGAGTTTAAAACGGCTCCAATCGGTATCATGGGTGCGGAAAATGCTCCTATTGAAATGGTAGTAACAGCTCCGGATAACGCTACAGCAGTAAAAGAAGCAACAAGAATCCTTGAGCTATTGAAAAAAGTTCCGGGAGCAGTAGACGCCGAATTATCAACCGATACTGGTAGCCCTGAAGTTCAGGTAAGTATCGACAGAGATAAAATGGCAGCTTTAGGCCTGAATCTTTCAAGTGTAGGACAGACGATGCAGACCGCATTCAACGGAAATACAGACGGAAAATTCAGAGCGGGAGAATATGAATATGATATCAATATCCGTTTCGGAGATTTGAACAGACAGTCTATTGATGACGTTAAAAACCTTATGTTTACAAACCCTCAGGGGCAGCAGGTTCGTTTAAGTCAGTTTGCTAATGTGGAAATGGGTTCAGGACCAAGTTTGCTTGAACGTAGAGATAAATCTCCTTCTGTAAAAGTAAGAGCAAAAGCTGTTGGTAGACCGGTAGGGGACGTAGCGAATGAATGGGCAAACCAGTTCATGAACAGCGATAAAAAACCTGTAGGTGTAGATTACATCTGGAGTGGAGATATGGAAAACCAGCAGGAAGGTTTCGGTACGTTAGGAATTGCTTTATTGGCAGCTATCGTATTGGTATACCTGGTAATGGTTTCACTATATGACAGTTTCGTATATCCTTTCGTGGTATTGTTCTCAATCCCGTTGGCAATGATCGGGGTAATGGTTATCCTTGCCTTAACAGCCAACTCGCTGAACATTTTCACCATGTTGGGTATGATTATGTTGATTGGTCTGGTAGCGAAGAATGCGATCCTTATCGTTGACTTTACGAATGCAAGAAAAGCAGCTGGTGCCAATACTCATGATGCCTTGGTACAGGCGAACCACGCACGTCTTCGTCCGATCCTGATGACCACCATTGCGATGATCTTCGGTATGTTACCGATCGCATTGGCAACAGGTGCCGGAGCAGAGATGAACAAAGGTCTTGCATGGGTAGTAATCGGTGGTCTGACATCATCACTATTCCTTACCCTTATCATTGTACCGGTAGTATATTCATTATTTGACTCTCTTTTAAGAAGAATGGGACAACATAAGAAAGTAGACTACGAAGCTGAAATGAAAGCTGATTACGTACACAGAGAACTGAATGAAGACGGATTTACTCCGAAGCATTTGGATAAATAAATTAAACCTTTAATTAACCGAAAGCCGTGTCATCTTGATGCGGCTTTTTTTGTTGGTTAATAATATTCAGGATTTGGGTTATTATATAGGTTTTGGCAACAAAAAAAGCTTCCAGCAAAAACTGGAAGCTCTTTAAATATTGTAATGGAAAAAATTAATCTGCCATAGCCTCTCCGGACTTTCTGTAAACGAAGTTTCCGTAGATATGTCTTCTTGCAAAACGGCTTGGTGAATCAGCATTGATCATCTTGATATACGTGTTTTTTGGAACGCCCATATATTCATACATATTCCCGTTCAGATGCTGAACCGTTAAAATTGACTTTTCAAGATAGAAGTCCTGAATATTAGATTTTGTAATGGTTTCAGTATATTCTTCCTTATATTTTTCCTGCGTTTCAGGATTGATACTTACCAAAAAGTGGTAGGCTTCAATCACAGATTTGCTTTTTTCTTCAGCTTCCTGCTTTCCTGCTTCATCATTAATGAATTTATCAGGATGGGTATCTTTCATCACATTTCTGTAAATCGTCTTTAATTCTTTTAAAGTAACGTTTTTATCGACTCCAAGAAGTGTTCTGTGCTCACCAATTTTTTTCATATCTCTAATCCTTATTTTCGGGGTGCAAAATTACAGATTTAAATCTGATAAACCATAACTTATTCATTATTAATTTATTTAGCTGTTTTTAAAGCATTAAATTAGGATGATTAAGTGCTGTAGAATGTATATAGTTAACTTTCACGGCCGATTAAACTTTGATCGTAATTTTTATTCAATCTGGGAATACAAAAAAACAGCACCCAATCTGAGTGCTGCTATATTTAATCTTTCAGGTTTTACATCAATCCTAAGGTTCATCACAAGTTTTCTTCAGCTTGGTGAAAATCTTATCAAAATCCTTGTAAGAAGTTCCCTCGTCATGACGTTTCTGTCTGAAACTGCTGTTGGCACAGTTGTGAAAACCAAGTCCTATCATGTCGATCAAAGCGTAGTCTTCTCTCTGCGGATCATTCATTTTAGCATCAAATCTTGCCATTACACCCTTTGGATCAGCATTATTTTTACTTTTAAGTTCAGTATACGCTCTCCATGCGGCAAACATCTTTTCTCTGTCGGGAGACGATATGGCGTCAATCTGTTCTCTGCAGGTATTGTAATATTTACTGTTTCTCAGTGTGGTAGGATCAGAATAGGCAAGGATTTCTTCTTTATTAAGCTGGTATTCATTTTCAAAAGAATCGATGGTTTCTTCCATTAATTTTTTCCATTTTGGAAGATCAATTACTTTAAGGCTGTACAATTCTTTTTTCTTTTCTTCATACTGCTTTTCCAGTTCCTGTAAATAGGTTTCTCTGTTTTTACGGATTTCTTCAAGCTGGGTAAGTTTAAAAACAGGCTGGGTATCAAATACAACCCCATTGAACTGATACAAAAGTTTATTGATGCCGTCTATTTCTTCTTTTTTATATTTGGCCGGGTCAAAATACCCTTTATTGTCACAGTTAAAGGTCTGATAGCTGTAAGGGGTCAGACTGTTTGCTTTTGCAGGAGTTTTTTGCCCCCAAATAGTAATGGATAAGGCCAAAGCAAGCCCGATCATCATTTTTTTCATGTACATAACCTGTTGAAAGAATCCGAATTTTCTGAATTTCAGTGCAAAATTAAGGCTTTAAATTCGAAATATAAAGGATTAAATAGATTTTCTCAATTGATTTTGCAAATTTTATATGGATTTTATACTTCCGTTTTTGTATTTTCAGAATTCAGGAGTGTCAAATTCTAAAAAATAGACAGTAATAAACTGATACATAGGTGTTTTTGTTAACGATAATTGCTTACTCCAATAAGACTGTAATCCCGGTTACGGAAATAAAAGGATTGCATTTTTCTTTACACATCCGGTTATAATTTTAACCTTGCAGGAACTGTGGGTTGCCTCAAATAAAGTTAGTTGAGATCAGTTCTCCAGTTTGGTTGTTTTTCTAAATTTAAAATAATAGATTTACATCAATTAACACAAAACCATGATCTATTATTTTTTTCTTCTTTTTATTATCGCAGTTTTTGGAGGCATTTCTTACCTCATCATGCGTTTTTTCGGTAAATGGACCAGGCAAAGCAAATATGAACTAATTTTTAACACCTTTATATTTATTGCGTCATTTTTTCTGATGTCGTTCCTCAGTCTGTATGTTTTCTTTTCTACCCTTGATTTCTCCCGTTAACCAGGAGTTTTTTCTAAGAATTAAATAAGCAAGGAAAAGGTTGATAAAAAGGGCAGCCCAGACATTCAAACCATAAAAAAGTCCGTAGTCATGATAAGCTTCGTTATACAACAGATTTTTAACAATTCTGAAAGTAATAGCTGTGGTAGTGATGGCATAGCTCAAAATCATATACATTCTGTGCCTGTTCACATTTCCTTTTTTGATAAAAAGTACGGCAGCAAAAGTGAAATAAGCCCAAAGTACGTCCTGTACCAGAAATCCTGTAATTCCTATAATTCCGCCATTTGAAAAAAGTCCCAGTACAAAACACGCGGGAACATTGATGATCAGAATATTGTACACATATATTTTCCCGATAAGCTTGTGAAGGTTTCTGTTTTCCGCTAAAAACCGGTTCGAAAACTGTGTAAGACCAGCGAGCAGACAAAGTGTTATTGAAAAAATATGAATGTAGAAAAAAGCCATCCAGTACGGATTATCAACTATCTGTTGTTTGAAGGCCAGAAATCCGGTGTTTTTATCCAAAGAAGTATATTGGGAAATCACTTTCAGCATCAGGATACTGAAAAGAAGGACTAAAAATAAAGCACTAACTTTAATTATCTGTATTCCCAAAGACTTCATATCGTATAAACTACCGGAGTTAAGTTATTGCTTTTATTCAAATAGACGGTTTTTCTGTATCAATCATCACTCATATTCTATTTTACAAGATTCCTTTGATCCTCAGATGCTGCAAAAGCATAATGGTTTTTGCATCTTTGATTTCTCCTGTGTCAATCATTTTCAGACTTTCTTCAAAAGATAATTCAAGAACTTCTATATTTTCACCTTCTTCTTCCAGGCCGCCTCCATCATTGATTTTCATTTCATGAGAATATTCTGCAATGAAGAAATAAAGAATCTCCGTCACAGATCCGGGCGACATATAGGCTTCAAAAACCTTTTCAACCTTAGAAATCTTATAACCGGTTTCTTCTTCAGTTTCTCTTTTAATGCAGTCTTCCGGATTATCATTATCCAGAAGTCCGGCACAGGCTTCAATGAGCATGCCTGTAGAATTTCCGTTGATATAAGTCGGTAATCTGAATTGTCTGGTGAGAATGACTGTGTTGGAGACTTTATTATAAAGAAGAATGACAGCCCCGTTTCCGCGGTCATACGCTTCTCTGCTCTGAGTTTCTGTAGTTCCGTCTTTTTTTAAAACAGAGTAGGTGACTTTGTTTAAAGTATACCAGTTGTCTGAAAGGATTTCCGTGTTTAATAAGGTTATATTCGGGTTTTTCATTGGAATATTGTTGTGTTATAATAAATGTTTTCTTGAAATTACTTTTTTAATAAATCCCTTAAAGCTTTCTCCAGATCAGGAAATTTAAAATGGAAACCTGCATCCTGAAGTTTCTTTGAAGAAGCTCTGGAACCTTCCAGAATAGCATTTGCCAGTTCTCCGAATAGCAGTTTCAGAACAAATCCGGGAATATTGGGCATCAATAAGGGTCTTCCAAGTACTTTGGCAATTTTTTTTGTCAGATCTTTATTGGTGGCATGTTGCGGAGAAACAGCATTATAAGCACCATCCATTGTCGGATTTTTTAATGCAAATTCATAAATAGAACAGATATCCTCAATATGAATCCATGGCATATATTGTTGGCCGCTTCCCAGTGGAGAACCGATATAATACTGAATAGGAGGGACCATTTTCTTTAAAGCTCCGTCTTTTTCAGAAAGAACTACGGCAGTTCTTATTTTGACAACCCTTTCTGCCAGATCCTGTTCCTTGAAATCGTCAGCAGCTCTTTCCCATAAAACTACCACTTCACTTAGAAAATCATTACCCGGAGGATCGTTTTCTGTGTAAATCTTTTCTGAGGTTTTTGTACCGTAAAAATTAATTCCTGAAGCTGAAATAAAAGACTTTAGCTTAATCCTGTTTTTTCTTAAAGTGGTTCGAAGCAATTCTGCGGAATCTACACGACTGGAAATCAATTCTCTTTTTCTTTCCGGAGTCCAGCGCTTTTCTGAAATATTGGCACCTGCAAGGTGAATGATGTGTGAAACATTGTCAAAGGCAGTCTCATCTATACTTCCTTTTTTGATGTCCCATTCATACTCATAATCATGTTTTTTTTTCCGGGTCAGAAATCTGATCTCGTATTCATTCCCTATTTTTTTTGCCAGTTCTTTAGCGATCATGCCGCTGGCGCCGGTGATCAGGACAACTTCTTTCATAATTCTATATTTGTGGTGGGTGGGTTTATGCCTGATTTTTTACAATCAGTACAAAATCATCTTCCAGAAGTTTATAACCGTAATCATAAATGAACTTGTATTCAGAACCATTTTTATAAACTTTCAGGTTGGTAAAATAATCGAAATCAAAACCCAAGCCATCCAGTCTGGATCTGGGGACTTTTGTTTTGCCATCGGTATTGATTTCCATCAGAATACGGTAGTTTTTACGGAGTTTGTTATTAACATTCCGCATCAGATTGTTAGAATCTTTATTCTGCTTATTATTATAGGCATTCCGGCAGGCATCGTTGCAGAATTTTTTATCAGACCTTCCGATGATTTTCTCGCCGCATTCCAGACAATTCATAATTTTTATTTTAAGTGATGGTGGTGTCTTTTTTTCAACAGCTTTTTGAACATGCTGTGAGCTGGATAACTTCTGTTGGGTGTAATATTATTAAAAAACAGAGCAACAATCAAAAGAATAATGCATCCGGAAAGAACAGGGGAGAGAACATACCAATATCCCAGTTCAGGAATTTTTCCTGTAGAACTTACCGCGATCAGCGCTGTAGCGCCACCTGGTGGATGTAATGTTTTCGTATACTGCATCAATACAATGGAAAATGCTACTGCCAAAGGTGCTGAAAGCCAGATGATATCCGGAACAAACTGATATACCGTAACCCCTACCAATGCCGACAGCACATGTCCGCCTATAAGATTCCGGGGTTGGGCCAGAGGACTCTGAATAGCTCCATAAATAAGAACACTCGATGCTCCAAAAGAACCGATCAGGAATATATTCTCAGTTTCTGCCAGTGAATGGGACTGGATAAAGGCAATAATCCCGATTCCAAAAAATGCGCCCAAAAATGACCAGAAATGCTCCTTGTAATCAACAAGTGTTTCCTTATAGATTACGTACTTTGAAACTCTGAATGTTCTTTTTATGCTCTTCTTCATTTAGTCTTCTTTATTTTTTATATTCCTTTTAGTACGCTCCAAATTGAGAGGAAACTCAAAAATATTGATATTTCTTTTCATAAAAGAATTTTCACAAAGATACAGAAATATCCGTTTGTAAATGGATAACTGTCAGATTGCTAATTATTATAGTGAAACTCACTTCTCAGTAGAACGGAGTGAATTTTAATAACTGAAAAACAATGGTTTATATATGAGATGTCATTACGTTTGAGAAAAATCTAAATTTATTTAGACTAATTATTTTTTTTGAATATAGGTATGTATTCTGTGTTACTCACTGTATTTTGAAAAATTTAGTATTTATCGATATTTTGAGTGGATTTTTTATTAATAAATATTTATTGTTATGCATAACAGTCTTATTTTCAATGAATAATTTTAATTTTTATTTCACTGTATTGTGTTTTTTTGTAATTTTAA
The DNA here is from genome assembly GCF_020733145.1 of Chryseobacterium sp. X308. Taxonomy (NCBI): domain Bacteria; kingdom Pseudomonadati; phylum Bacteroidota; class Flavobacteriia; order Flavobacteriales; family Weeksellaceae; genus Chryseobacterium; species Chryseobacterium sp. X308. The sequence continues at coordinate 10,572 of NZ_JAJFZH010000020.1, read as the reverse complement.
TGCATCAAAAAAACAAACCATGAAAAAATCCAATTTATTACTCAGTTTTCTGTGTTCTTCACTTATTTTTGGACAGGTAGGGATTAACACCACATCTCCGCAAGGAGTTCTGGATGTTACTTCTGCAAATTCTGCAGTCATACTTTCCAGAAATGCCAATCCTCCGGCCAATGTAACAACACCTACAGCAGGAATGATTATCTACGATACCACCAATAAAACCTTAAGGTATTATAATGGAACCCAGTGGAGTACCGTAATTTCTTCCCTGACATTAACAACCGCTAATGAAGGAGTTGTTAAGCTCAATAGCGGGGCAGGAGTAAAACCCACATTTGCATTCAGAGCTTCCGGAGGAGTTCCTTTAATGACCTATCAAAACATTGTCTATCAAACTCCAATGAATATTGTGACAGACTTTGCATCATCTCCTACAACCACATGGCCGGAAAATATTATCAACCCCGTACCCGGAGATATATATGATCCGGCAACGGGACGATTTTTAGAAAACCCTATTGCCGGACAGGTTCATATGTGGAGGGTTATTGTAAGTTATGCCAACAAGAATAATGGTTCTGTAGCCTTCGTGACGGTAAATCTTTCCAATCCTGTTCCGCCTTCAACATTCTCCATAGATCAAACCGCTGTTGCACCCAATGGGGTAACCTCCGGAGATCTGGTCTTTTACCTGGTGAGTGTTGCCGATCCTTTGTCTATAGGCAGCGGATATCTTATTAAAATAAAATCTGATACCGCATTGGATGCTACTATCAGCAGTGTAACAAGGATTTCTCAGGCAAAAGACTAATCTCATTATTTAAAGCTTAATTTCAAATTTGACACATGTCAGACAAGAACAAACTCATCAGTTTGTTCTTGTTTTCACACGCAGTAGATGACCATCCAATACAATTATGGAAAAACAATCCATAATTGAATGTGAAAAAATATAAGTTTCAATTTTTATTTTTAGTTGCATGATTAAGTAGGGGGCGCTCAACAATTTTGTTGAGTGCCTTTTTTATCTTGTTTATTGTAAAAAAAGTGGTTGATGCTTATTTTAAAAAAAACTATCGCTGAAAAAATATAAATTTATTTTTTTAGCGATAGCCTCTATTCGTAATTAATATTTGTATTGTTACTTTTTCAATCTGTTGATTTCTTCTTTCAGCAGACCAATATATTCCTGCATCGTCTTGATGATTTCTATGCTTAATTCATTGCTAATATTTGCTGTAGCATTATTATTACCTACATTGACTCCATTATTATCGTTAAAAACAGGATTTTCAATAACAATTTTAGCTTCTTCTTCTTCGTAAATCTCTTCGATAGGAACCTCTAAAAACTGGGCAAGTTTGTTCCATTCTGTCTGTGTTATAGATACAGTACCGCTTTCTTTTCTGCTATAGTTGGAGACGTCGGTAGGGATCACTTCAGCCATTTGCTGTTGAGTGAAACCTTTCATCTTTCTTACTGTACGGAGTTTTTCTTTTTGCATATCAGACATTTTTACAAATTTGCAAAAAAAAATTAAATTAAAAAGAAAAAAAATCCTTGTCATACATCTATTTTTCAATGTTTTTTAAAAGAAGAATTTTATTTTAGGATAAGGCTTTTCATTATTTAATTTTTACTTTAAAAGTAAAGATTATTGCTTTTTAAACTTGATAAATAGTGTTTTATAAAGAATTCTATTTATTTCTTTATCCGTTTACAAACGACTACAAACGGATTTAAATAGTTTATAACCGACTGTCTTACCGGAACATCGCAATCTTTGCAACAGAGATTTGAGAAAAACAGTGAACGTCTCTTATCTGAATTTATTAATCTTTAAAATCTAAAAGTTATGTCACTAAGAAACAAAGTAACATTAATTGGTTACACAGGAAAAGAAGTTGAAATGGTAAACTTCGATAATGGAAACGTAAAAGCAAGTGTATCTTTAGCTACCAGCGATCACTACACGAATGCGAAAGGAGAAAAAGTAGAAGAAACACAATGGCACAATCTGATTGCCTTTGGGAAAACAGCAGAAATCTTTGAAAAGTATGTGTCGAAAGGGAAAGAAATTGCCATAGAAGGCAAAATCACCTACAGATCCTATGATGATAAAGATGGGGTAAAACGGTATATCACAGAAATTCGGGTAGATGAGATTCTTTTATTAGGAGGTAAATAATTCTAAAAACACAAATGATGAAAGTAAAAGTTTTTAAAATCAGGCTTCCGGAAGAATTTCTCTATAAAGATCAGAAAATGCTGGACGATTTCCTGGAAGCCAATGAGATTATGAAAGTAGAAACTGCTTTTGTGAACGAAGAACGTTATTGGTCTGTTATATTGTATTTTGAAGAATTAAAGTCTACAAAAATTACAGTAAAAGAACCAAAGGCAGTAAAATACTCTGCCGATACTGATCTTTTGAATACCGATGAAGAAAAAATTCTGGATGCTCTCAAATTCTGGAGATCGGAAAAAGCCAGAGAGCAGAACCTGCCCACTTACTTCATCGCGAGCAACAAAGAACTGATATCTGTAGCCAAGTATAAACCTGCTAAGAAGGAAGAATTGCTTGAAATCAAAGGGTTTGGAAAGCATAAGATTGAAAACTATGGTGAAGAGATTCTTGAGATTCTTGAAAGCGTATGATTTTTTGAAATAATTGATAATAGTAAAGGAAAAGCTGAGGGAAACACTTTCTTCAGCTTTTTATACTGTGTAAAATTCCTTTCAATTCCTTACTTTTGCATTTATCAAAATGACATACAACAAATGAAGCCAAGTTTAGCAAAAGGGACGAGAGATTTTACGGCACAGGAAGTTTCCAGAAGAAAATATATCATCAATATTTTACAGAATAATTTTGAATTATTCGGGTTTCAGCCTTTGGAAACACCTAGTTTTGAAAATCTTTCTACTTTGACAGGAAAATACGGAGAAGAAGGTGACCGCTTGATTTTTAAAATTTTAAATTCAAGCATCAACGAAGCGAAAGAAGAGAAAAAAACTCAGATGCTTCATGACTTTCAAAAAGCATTGGAAAAACCATTCAGTGCAGAGAGCCTTACAGATAAAGCTCTTCGTTATGACCTTACCGTACCTTTTGCAAGATTCGTAGCGATGAATCATGGTAAACTGACGTTTCCGTTCAAACGTTATCAGATCCAGCCGGTTTGGAGAGCAGACAGACCTCAGAAAGGAAGATTCAGAGAATTTTATCAGTGTGATGCCGATGTAGTAGGAAGTGAGAGTTTATTACAGGAAGTGGAGCTGGTTCAGTTGTATCTGAAATCTTTTGCTGATCTGAAAGTTCCTGTAACCATTCATATGAACAACAGGAAGATTCTGTCCGGATTGGCAGAATATGCAGGAATTACAGATAAACTCATTGATTTCACTGTTGCTCTTGATAAACTGGATAAAATTGGAAAAGATGGAGTTGTAAAAGAACTGTTGGAAAGAGAAATTTCTCAGGAATCTATTGATAAGCTGGATTTCCTGTTCAGCCAGTCGGATGATGCTCTGGAAAATCTTCTTCAGTTAAAAGAAAAATTTGCAGGGAACGAAATCGGACTAAAAGGGGTAGAAGAGCTGGAATTTGTTCTTACCCAATCTCTGAACCTTGGTGTGGATATTCAAAGCCTGGTCTTCAATATTACCTTGGCAAGAGGACTGGATTATTATACGGGTGCTATTTTCGAAGTGAAAGCGGATGAAGTTGCTATGGGATCCATCGGAGGTGGCGGTAGATATGACAATCTTACTGAAGTTTTTGGAGTTAAAAATATTCCCGGAATAGGAATCTCATTCGGATTAGACAGAATCTATCTTGTAATGGAAGAATTGAATCTTTTCCCTGAAGAAGCATCAGCCAAAATAGAGTATCTGTTTGCTAATTTTGGAGGTGAAGGCATCACAGAGGCATTAAAGCTGATCATGAAGCTAAGAGCTAAAGGGATTTCTGCAGAACTATACCCTGAAAATGCAAAGATCAACAAGCAGTTTACCTATGCAGAAAAGAAAGGCATAAAGAATCTGGTTTTCCTGGGTGAAGAAGAAATTAAAAATAATACCGTTACTTTTAAAGATCTTGAAGCCGGAGTACAGAAAACGGTTTCTTTAGAAGAGTTTTTAGGAGAATAATTTTTAATTATATATAAAAAAACAGAACAACTGCAAAATTACTTTTGTGGTTGTTTTTTTTGATGGATGTTGAGAAATTTAAATACTTTTGAATAAAAAAGGAATGACTAATAATTGTGCGTTGTGTAATACAGAATTAACATCCATGGATACGCTTCTGGGAGCGAATTCGCTTTCGGATGGTAATGTTTTATGCAATAAATGTTTGAATAAAGTAAGTGATATCAATGAAGAATTGCTTTACAATCTTAATAAATTCAGCATTAAGGATATCAATAAAATGCTGAGTGCAGAAAAAGCTGAAGACGTTCAGACTTTGATGACTACAGAGCAGAATCTTCCTGCAACAGTACTCTATGATTCTCATCAAATCTCAAAAGAGGTTTATAAGCGAAGACATCAGAAAATAAAGAAGGAACTGGAAATGCTTCATGCTAATCTGTCCATGTTTACCAAAGGAGAAATCAAAGAGCTTCCTTATCTGATTTCAGAAGATGAGCAGATCACAGCGATTACTGATGCTCAGTTTGTTAATACATTGGATGCCGGAGTATTGGTAGCAACGCCCAAAAGGATGATTTCTGTATCAAAAGGAATGTTTGGTGCCGCAAAGATCAATATTTATCCTAATGAAAACATACAGTCGGTAAGCTTTGTAACCCATCCGAGATCTCCGATTATTAAACTGCATCTGGAAGAAAGAATAGTGGAGTTTGAATGCTATATGGATAAGGAAGATGCAGAGAAGTTCTATGATACAATAAAAACCATTTATAATAATTCTAAGGATCAATCTCCAAAACAAATGGGTACAGCAGGAAAAAGTATTTCAGTCTCATCAGACGAAATTTTGAATCAGCTTGAAAAACTGGGTAGGCTGAGGGAAAACGGAATTTTAACCGATGCCGAATTTGCGGAACAAAAAAAGAAACTGCTGGAGCAATTACCATAAAAATTTTATACCCAATCATGAAAGATAAAGTATCTGCAAAAATAGTAGAAAGCTGGCTTAAAGGCTGGTGCTTATCAAGAGAAGTACCTTTTGCCGTTCCCTATAAATCCGGATTTCATGTCCATGTTGGAGATGAAAAACAAAAAGAACGTTTTGTATTTCCTGAGCTTAATGACGATTTTTTTCAGCTTGCCAATTCAATTACCGAGCCCTGGATTTATCTGAAAGCATCTGTTCCCCCTGATCAAATTACAGATCAAATTCCTGAAAGGTGGAAACTGCAGCCACAGGGATATATGATGACGTGTTTTCATCCGATGAATTTTCCGGAAACAAGTCTTGCAAAAGGATACCATCTGGAATTTTCTGAGTACAATACAACCTTTGTTATCACTATTGTGGCGGAGAATGGTGAGCAGGCTTCTATAGGACGTATCTCTCTTATAGATGATGTTGCTGTGTATGACAGGATTATTACCGAAAAAAATCACCAAAGGAAAGGGCTCGCTCGTTTTTTATTGAAAGAACTGGAGAAGATCGCTTTATCCAAAGGTTTTTACAAGAATATTTTAGTGGCAACGGAAGAAGGAAAGCTGTTGTATGAAACCTTAGGCTGGAAGCTATACTGTTTGCATACTTCCATTGTAATACCATCAGAAAACTAATATTTTATTGAATTAAATTTTTATTACTTATAAAGAGTAATTTAGACCCAAAAAACTAACGCTATGAGTGAAAAATCAAGACTTGACGAAATAAGAGAAGAGCTTAAAAAACTGGATATCAGCCCTACCATATTTGCCCGGAAAGAAATTCGTGAATTACCGGATATCCTTTCACCGGACGAAAGAATTGTCTATCTCGTAGAAGGCAGAAATAAATTGAACAATCATCATATCATCCTGGTAGCCACAGACAGAAGACTGATTTTTGTGGATAAGGAGTTCATGTACGGATTGAAAGTAGAAGACTTTTCTTACAGCAAAATAAGCTCCATCCAATATGAAAAGGAATTCTTACTCGCCTCTATAGATATTCAGGTCAGTGATGATGTTGTAGAGATTGACGGAGTAGGAAAGTATCATGCTGAGCTGTTTTGTGAAAAAGTAAGAGATTTCATGTCCCGTCCGGAACAACATTTTCAGAGTAAATCCGAACCTGGTATTTTAGATCAGTTGGAACAATTGGGAAGATTAAAAGAAGCCGGAGTATTAAGCGAAGAAGAATTTCTTGAGCAAAAGAAAAAATTGATGGAGAAACAGCCATAAACAGACAATATGTTGAAATTTTTTAATAATAATTGGTATAACTCTGTATTAGTTTCGGCCCTTATAGCTTTCTTCTGCTTTTTTGGACTTTCTCTATTTAATAGGTATACATTGTATATCTGCTGTTTTCTTCCTTTTATTTTTCTTCTGATAACTTTGGTTCTGGGTATCATCAGAATTGTAAAGAAAGATTATTTGAAAGGAATTTTGCAGATTGTTTCTACAGGAGTATTGGCAGCGGTTACTTTTAGTTACTTCACTTTTGCATTGATGTTTTATCCTTATGATTTTTTTGCGGAAGGATTAAAAGTTCCTGAAAATATTAAATTTGAAAAACCTATAAAGCTTAATGATGAAAAAGACAGGATAAATATTCATCAGCAGGATTTTATTCTTTACGACTATTTCCAGCCGGGGATTTATAAATATGATCTGTTCTTATATAAGATTGAAAAAGGAAAAGCATATCTGAAAATATTTGAAATTACTAAAAACCAGATCCTTTCTGAGGAAAGCATAAAAAAGAAAAGCCAGATTGAAGTTGAAAATAAAACAGATGAATTAAGAAGATTTGAATTAAAAGATGACTTTACAATCTATGAAGGCGATTGGGGACAGTTTTATGGGAGTAGAATAGAGGTTTGGTTTAAACCAGATGATGTCAATAAACCTGATAGAAAATTAATTACAAAAAACTATATTATTCAAGGCTGGATGAGATAGATGATTTAAAGAATTAAACAATGGAAAATTACTTGGAAATCAATAAAAAATCCTGGAATGCCAAAGTAGAACCTCATCTGAAATCAGATTTTTACTTTGTAGATGAGTTCTTAAAAGGCAGAACTTCGCTGAACTCCATAGAGCTGGAGCTTCTTGGAGATATAAAAGGAAAAAGTATTCTGCATTTGCAGTGCCATTTCGGACAGGATTCTATTTCCCTGTCAAGAATGGGAGCAAAAGTGACCGGCATTGACCTTTCTGATAAAGCGATTGATACCGCCAGGGAACTTGCACAGCAATGCTGTACAGACACAGAATTTATCTGTTCAGATGTTTATGATCTGCCCAGTGTTCTGGATTATAAGTTTGACATCGTTTATACAAGTTACGGTACCATTGGCTGGCTTCCCGATCTTGAGAGATGGGCGGAAATTATCAATCATTTTCTGAAGCCGGGAGGGCAGTTTATTATGGCAGAGTTTCATCCTGTTGTCTGGATGTTTGATGATGATTTTACAAAAGTTGCTTACCATTATTTCAATGAAAAACCGATTGTGGAAACCTATGAAGGCACTTATGCAGATCAGTCTGCACCTATTGTACAGGAGTATGTCATGTGGAACCACTCCTTAGCAGAAGTGCTTGACAATTTAATGAAAAAAGGTTTGAAACTGGAGACTTTTCAGGAATTTGACTGGTCACCTTATCCGTGCTTCAGACATGTAGATGAATTTGAAAAAGGAAAATGGAGAATTCCACAGTTCGGAAATAAAATACCGTTGGTGTTCGCTTTGATTGCAGAGAAAATATAAGATTTATTTTAATCCTAATAAAAAGTCATCGCAATTATTATTACGATGACTTTTTCCTATATATGAATGTTAAAAAAAACTGCTCTGTGTTGGTTAGCTCAGGGAGTCCTCAGCTTTTGTTTTTGCTTCGTCCACTTTATTTTGAACCTGGGAAGCAACATCATTGGCTTTGCTCTTAAGGTCATTTCCCCATTTGTTAAGATTATCTTTAGCTGTATTGATCTTATCTTTTACCGCTTGTTGATCTTCAGGGCTTGAATTCTTATATTTCCAGTAAGCTAATGCACCTAATCCTAGTAAAGCTAATAAGCCTTTTGTCTTGTTTCCCATGATTTCTATTTTTTTAAGTATTAATATTAAAATTTGTTATTATGAATAATGTAAAATACGTGCCAAAAAAATAAATGGACTTATAAATAAATGTTAAATTTAGGAAAAGACTTCAAGTTTTTCACCATCAAAACTGGCGAAAACCATAGTAGGATACGAATCCTGGTGATGTACATTTCCATCTTTATCAATAGCGATGGCGCCTGCAAACCCATCAATGGTTTTAAGCTCCTCAAATGTTTTATTGAAAGCCTGCTGAAGGCTCATTCCATCCGTAACTCTTGTTACAATTTTTGCAGCCGTAGCATTGCTTACAATGTCTTCACCAACCCCGGTACAACTTACTGCACAGAAAGCATTGGCATAATTTCCGGCCACCGTGGCAGAATCTGAAATTCTTCCGGGAATCTCGAACCCTTTACCTCCGGTAGATGTAGCAACAGCCAGTTTTCCTTCACGATCAATTGCAACACAGCCTACAGTTCCTTTACCTCCATTGGCAAGTTTAGCTTCATATTCTTTTCTTCTCTGGGGAATTTCTGTAGAAAAATTTTCAAAACCATTTTCCGTAGCATAGATTTTGGCACCATTTCCTCCTAATACTCTGTCATCTTCACTTATAAGATCTTTAGCAACAAAAATCGGGTTTTGCACATTCTCAATATTAATTACGCCGCTTAGCTTCTGGGTATTTCCATTCATAATAGCAGCACTCATACGGATAACACCATCACTCTGGATTTGAGAACCTGTTCCTGCATTGTATAACGGATCATCTTCCAGCAATGAAACAGCATAAGCAACAGTATCAAAAGCCGAATGGGTCTTAAGATAATCGAATGCCTTTTGAGCAATTTGTTTTAACGACTCCTGTTTTGCTGTTTTTACTTCATGGCTTTGATCGCTTTCAGAGAAAAAACCGCCGTGGATAATTACTTTCATAAAATTATAGATGATGGTTGATAAATGATTTCTTTTACGAAGTTAATTAATAAAAGATAAAAGATAAAAGATAAAAGATAAAAGATAAAAGATAAAAGATAAAAGATAAAAGATAAAAGATGTTGTTAAGCAACTATTATGCATCTGGATATCAACACCAATAGAGGTGGGCTATAATTCTGAGCGGAGACGAAGAACGCCCGCCTTATAATAAACGTTTTAAATCCATCGGCTTTAGCCAAATTAAAATGAATGTTAAATAAAAAACGGAACCGAGGTCCCGTTTGTATAGCTGTATTTATTGTTCTATTTATCCTGTGGAATAGGGTTAAACTGCGAATTCTCAATCGTCAGCGTTTTTGTCGTAAGATCATAATGGTCATTCATAGACATAACATGTACTGTTAAATTATCAATAGAAATCGGCTCTCCAAGGTTGATATTGGTAAGGTTGGTATCTTTGATAAACCTTCCGTCTACCAGAATAACAAGACCCGAACCTACAGCAGTCATGACATCATTATGAATGAAAAGTCCTGTATCTTCTCCCAATCCGATTCCCAGCGTTCTCGGATTGTTCACTACCGCCTGGAAAAGGCGCCCGATTCTTCCCCGCTGTACAAAATGAGTGTCGATAATGACATTATCGATTAGCCCCAATCCCTGAGTAGTTTTGATTTCTCCTTTCAATAAAGCTTCAGAACTGCTTCCCTGATAGATCATATTTTCAGAAGCTGCTGCAGCACCTGCAGAAGTTCCGGAATAAATAAAGTCCTGTTCCTGATATTTCAGTAAAACTGTATCGTGGAATCTTGTTCCTCCAAGAATAGAAGTCAGTCTCAGCTGGTCTCCGCCAGTGAACATCATGACGTCTGCAGCGTTGGCTCTTGCCACCATGGCATCAGAATTAGCTTCTTCGCGGTTATGAATATCAAGGACATTTACATTTTTAGCCCCAAGAAATTCAAATGCTTTTTTATATTCGGAACCTACGATCTGAGGGATTTGAGAGGCAGTTGTTACAATTTCAATGACAGAATTCTCCTTTAATTTTGATTCGTTGATGATCTTTCGCAGGATCCCACGCTCAAAAAAATTAAGATTCTTTTCTATATTCTGATCATAATCGGTTTCAGCAAAACTTCCTTTGTTTACAGCGCCTCCGATAACTATTAATTTTCCAACAGGTTTCATCATTGTGCAAAATTAAAAAATAATTCACATTCTTTGGCCAATTTCATGCCATCTTTAGTTGATTTTTAATGTTTTAGGAATGTTAATTAAAATTAATTTTTTTTTAATGAATCTTTAAATGTGGTATAGTTTCGTTTAGGGTTTTACATTATCTTTGGCTATGAAAGGAGTTATTGTTGTCTGTTATACAGATTTGACG